>CAIVSN010000077.1 GCA_903908595.1 uncultured bacterium | reverse complement strand
TGCATCACCCTGGGATGCCCTATCTCGACTACAACTCGTACCATATCAAGAAGATGGCGATCCTCCTCCTCCACCTGCAACAATCAATGGAGCATTTCCAGCTTGATTCACGACAAAGGTACCTCCTCCACCCCCATTTTCGTTACCATGCGGATCGCTTCCATTATTTGAGACCCCCATTTGTCCAATGGCAATAATGAGCATCTCACCCAAATTCAAGCTAAAATCTCCTTGCATAATAGCTCCGTATCATGCCGTGTAGTTAGCACTTTTTCCTGTCGCTCCGCGAGTCACGATCCGATAGGTTCCCGTTGAAGGTACGGTCCAAAGTTGGTATCCTTGATACGCTCACTGGTTGAAGAACGTGGTATTCTGAGCCCAAGATTGTGCAGCATAACCTGACTGACAGCTTGCAAGCGTTGGACCAGATTTTCCCGTAGCTCCACAGTTGGTAAATGTATGACTCGTAAAAGCATAGAGAGAACACTGACTACTGCTCGTACTTCCCGCAGGACTCGTAGCTCCTCCGGGACATGCCGATTGACTGGTAGCTCCCGTTCCACTCGCAAAGAATCCAGCAGATGCGGTGGTGCAAGGTACGTTTCCCGTAGTTGAGAAAGTGCCGGGAGAACATTGGGTAGCGGTAGTTTGTTGCCCCCCTCCCGTACTCACTGTGCTTCCCCCGAGCTCAGCGCTGATGATGCTCGTGCCAAAGGTCGTGAGTCCTCCGGTAGCGGTACCTATGAGAGTCGCGATGTTCTGGTTGGTTTGGATGTCGCTGGTGGCGTACTTGGATTTGAGGATGGTCATCATGTTGAGGACTCCGGTACTCGTATCTGGGAGTCCGCTTGGGTTCGTGGGAGTCTTTGATCCGGAGTAGACGATGGTACTCGGATCAAATCCACTCGCATTCTTGAGATTCCTTCCGTTGAAGAGGAGGGTCCCGGAGAGGGAGGCTATGGTGAGAAATCCTCCAGTGGTCGTTTCGCTGTTCGTGATGATACTGGGAATCGCGAAGACAAAGACGATGCCTCCCGTGGTCGTCTTCGCGGTCAGTCCTCCGAAGTTCCCCCGCACGTAGGCGATAGTAGGGTTTCAGGGAGCGGCTGAAGCGGAGTTAAGGAGCGTATCGGTATGGTATGCCGTTTGGTTGAGGTCTCCTTCGTAGTCCGCTTTGATTTGGTAAGCTTTCCCTTCGGCAAGGCTCGAGTAGGAGTACTCGGTGTTTTTGAAGGGGTCTACCGGCTTCTTGTTGAGTCATCCTCCCGCTATGGTACTCTTGAAGTACTGCATGACGGTGGAGCCTACGGTTCCCTGGTTCCATACCACTCCTCCGGAGTAGGTGATCGCGAAGGAGTTATCGGGAGAAGGGTAGCTTCCCGAAGTAACCATGCTGAGATCGAGGGACTTGGTAATCTGGGCGGTGTCTCCGATACGGGCGGAGTCACGGGCTTTGCTGGAGTATCCTCCTATAGAGAGGAATCCTATGGTACCGAGTATGGCAAGTATAGTAATGACTACGATAAGCTCGACGAGAGTGAACCCTTTTAACTTCTTCGCTTTGGGGGCGGGAGAAGATTGTTTGTTGTGGGCCATATACGTATGGTATTAATAGTAGATTACAGCAAGTAGCGGTAACTTGTGAAAAATATATCAGACGTTCAGGAAATAGCAAGGGGAAACTGAATATCTCTCTACTTCGCCTGCTTCTGTATCTTCCACTCCTCAACTCCGCCGTCTTCACTTTTTTATTAACACCATCCATGACTTCTCGAGGAACAGATAGTGCTCTGTTTATGGGTACCGATAACTTTCGAGCTGTACTAGGACTGTACCCGCTTCCAGATGCAGTTCCTTTTTCGTGACTATTTCGCTTTATTGTCTTTATTCCGAATGACTTCTAGAGCTCGGGCTTGTTTCGGCAATAAATAGTTTCCGGTATTCGAAGGATCCACTTTCGGTATTTCCACAAGGATTCTCTTTGAACTCATGGAGACAACTGGTTTTGCATTAATAGATGTTTTCATATAGTGGGTATAAGTAGTAAAAAGCATAAAATTCCGACTACTACTCCAAATTTGAAATGAAACTTCCATACGACAAAAACAATCACACCCACCGGTCAAGCATTTCCGTCAATGTGTAAGATGCAATCTCAGTGGGGAGCCTTCGTAGGCTCCCCACTGCTGTTTTCATAGAAAGAACCGCGACTTTCGAGACCGTTTGATCGTTCCCTGCAAATATCCCTTCCTTACCTTTGCCTTCATTTCTATCTCCGCCCCTTATTTTCCAAGATTTCCAAAAAAATGTATCATTTCCCCACCGCCCTTCAATGGAACGCCCGTTACGTTCCCTGGTTCCTATGAGTTTTGACAATAGAGACAGGCATCGCCCTCTACGTTTCTGACAGGCTTATCCGCCCATTTCTGGGAGATGCTCTCGCGGTCGTGCTCATGTACTGCTTTTTTCGGATCTTCCTCCGATACGACTATCGAAAAATTCTCACGGGCTGCCTCCTATTTGCCTATTGCATAGAAATCCTTCAGGCATTTCACCTATGACAACACCTGGGCCTTTCGAAAATCGGAATGGTCATTCTGGGTTCGACATTTGACGGAATGGACTTCGTCGCGTATAGCCTATGAGGATTGTTGGCGTACGTCGTGGAAAGCAAATCGACAACGCACCCGGTTTTGAAAGCGGTATAACCCCATATCCAGGCTATATCCCTGCCTTCGGCTTACTGAACAAATACCCCTGCGAAAAATCCACTCCGAGCGATTCCAGCACTTTCTGCTCCGCCTCGGTTTCCACGCCTTCGGCGATTACCATGATCCCGTTGCCATGCGCGAGTACCACGATGGCATTCACGATGGTTTGATGGCGGTGGTTTGACTCGATGCCGCGTATGTAGGGGAGATCGATCTTGAGATAATTCGGTTCGAAGCTCAGCATCCTGGAAAAATTCGAGTATCCGGATCAGAAATCGTCAATCGCGAAACTGAAGCCAAGCTCCTTGAACAAGGCGAAATTGTCCATTACGTTGTCGGATTCGATTTTTTCTATCTCCTCCAGTATTTCGAAGGTCACTCGCTTCGGATCTATTCCAGATTCTTCGGCCTTGAAAGTAACCCAAGAAACGAAATTGATATCCAGAATGTCATCCTCGGTGAGATTGATGGAGTAATTGCCCGGGTTCGTTTTCATGAACTTGAACACTTTGTCCACGACTAAGGAAGTAAGCTGGCGGTTTTTCCCCTCCAATTTGAAAAACGGGAGGAACTTTCCAGGGGAAACCAAATTCTCCTTTTCCACCGAGTCATACATCCGCACCAAGCACTCGAACTTTCTGGAATTCAGTTTTATCAAGGCTCAGGGATTCTCTATGATCTCTTGGAAATGGATATCGAAAAGATCGTTTCTCAATGCCTCGTTTACCATGGTTTGAATATCGAAATATTCTTTGGTATCCTTTCCCGAATGTATGTCGGAATCGAAAGCGACGAGTTTTCTGGAACGTTTGGAATCCCGGAGGGCCAGATATCCGTTAGAAATGAGCGTATTGACATTGGGTTCGCCGGAAGCGAGTCACAGGGAACAGGACAGGGTGATATGCGAGTTTCCATCGGCGACTTCATGGCTGTTGAAACGATCGTAGAGCTGTCTCATACCTTCGTCATATTTCGGATTCTCATACACGACGACAAATTCGGTTCACTCGAGTTTGTATACGTGGATATCGTCATAAACGGCGAAGTTTTTCAGTTCCATCGCGATTTCTTTGATGATGGCATCTCCCTTTTTGCGTCCGAAAACGCTATTGATTCCGAACATGTTGTTAATGTGGAAAATCGCGACGGAACGGCTTGCGTTTTTGGCGCAATTTTCCAACAATTTCGCGTGGTTCGGGAGTCAGGTAAGGTAGTCTAACTTGTTTTTCAGGGCTTCCTCCAGCAATCTCTTCGTTTCATGAGCCTCCGTAACCTCGTCGCGGAACACGGTGAATCAAGAGGTGATGCCCTGTTGGTTTTTTTTGGGGATAATCAGGGTCCAAAGCCAAAAAAGGCTTCCGTCCTTCTTCCGGTTACATATGTCTCCGGCCCAAACCTTCCCGGAGAGGATCGTTTTCCAAAAATTTTCCCAATACTCCTTCGAGTGCATGCCGGAACTGAAAATTCTCGTGCTGGCTCCTATCAATTCTTCTCGGGTATATCACGAAACCCGCAGCATTTCGTCGTTGACGCCCCGGATAATTCCATGGATATCGATCTCAAGCTTTCATTTGTTGATCGTAATTGCCGAAATCTCATCTTCCAAATTGGCAACCCGCTGCTGAAGCATGAACGATTCGTTTTTGAGAAGCCGGTATTTTTTGTGTAAATCGGCTTCGCTATCGCTCAAAATCAAATCCGCAACCAACGGAGATATCTTTTCTTGAGCCAATTTGGTTCCACTTGAGACGGAAACCGGCTGGATCATAATAAAATTCCCTTCCGTAGGGTCGGTACTGGGCTGAGATGTTAGGGGGTCATCGTTTACGGAACCCCCTATGGATTGGGAATGGATCATTATTTCTGTCGTCAATGGGATATCGCTTCGTTCTTGCTTTGA
Organism: uncultured bacterium; assembly: GCA_903908595.1. Taxonomy (GTDB): domain Bacteria; phylum Patescibacteriota; class Gracilibacteria; order BD1-5; family UBA2023; genus CAIVSN01. The sequence goes on along the minus strand of CAIVSN010000077.1, from coordinate 6,554 downwards.
ATATATATAAATATGCTTGAGTGTCAATATGTTTATGGTTCGCTTATGACGGTTCCATCTTGGCCTTCCTGATACGGTATTTCGAATACGCCACATACGTCACGTACGCCGCGTACGTGAGGAGGAAGCCCGTAAGAAACACCATCCGCATCAGCGCGGTGCTCGCGAGTCCCTGCGCCAAAATGCCTTCCAGCTTGAAAATCTTCACGGACTCCGAGAGGCCGTTGATGAAAATTTCGATAAGGGCGAGCCCGGACACGATTTCCTTGATGTTCTTGAGATGGTAGATCCGTTCCGACTCGTTCGAGAGCTTCTTCGCCTCGATTCGGCTCGCGACGAAGGCGATGCCGTTCTTGAGGATGGTCTCTTTGATGAGCTCGTTCTTGTCCTGGACCTTGTCGAAGGTATTGAGCACGAATTCGGCCTTCTCGACGTGGTTCTGGAAATATCTCGACTCTTCCGCGCCGATGCTGCGGATCCGGGACTTCATGTTGGAAAGGTTGCTTTCGATGCTCTCCATGTCGTACTGCAGGGCAAAATTCATCTCGTCCATCGCGAGCGACCAACTGGAAAGCGTCTGCAGATCGGAATCCTGAAAATTCCCCCGCTTCGGATCCATGACCGCCGAACAGGTCCGGATGAGTTCCGAGTGGGTTTTTCGGACTTCGGCATACACTTCGTTTTTGAATTTTTCGTAGAACCGGATGATTTTTCCGTAGTACAGGTGGAAAAAAAAGAGGTGCTTGGTGAAATTCACGAGAAACTCGTTGTCCGCTACCGGAGAATACAGTATGAATACGTTGTCGACCTTTTTGAGATGGATATCATACAACAGTCGGTCGGGATATACGATATCGACGGAAATGTCACGGTCGGCAATCAGGTATTCTCTCATGGATACGGATTCGTCATTATTCCCAACCGGGAGCTTCCCGACATCGGAAAACGCATCTTGCAGATCCGAAATGGCAAATCCGCTCTTGCGGCCGGGGTTCATGATCCAGAATTGCGCGATGCAGTAGTCCATTTCGTCCTGGAAACGCCACTTCCCTTCCAGTCCGCTGGGCATTTTGAAAATCTCATCGCGCTTCCGCTTGATTTCCGTAATCGCGCTTGCGCCCAGCGGTATGAACCAGGTACGGACAAACGCGGGGTTCTCGAATTTTATGTCGCTAATTGACATGTCGGATATCGTTAATGGAAAGTACGTCCTCCGCGAGCCCGCGCCGCCTCAGGATTTCCGCGAGGATGTTTCCGGTGATCATTTCCATTTGGGTCATCATGCCGTCGGGATCTTTCGCGTCCGGATCGTCCTCGATGTTCCAAACCGGATGCATTTCAGCTTCGTCGGCCATCGGCGCCGCCCCCGTGGTCGCGTCATCCGAACGTACGGCCTCCGATGCCGGCACTTCGCCGCATTCCGGGGCCTCGAGCCTATCGGAATCCGATTTTTCTTCCTTTGCCGGAAAATTCTGGGCGACGGATCCGGAACCCCGAGGATCCTGGTCGAATTTTTCCGATTCGTCCTTGCTTCCCGCTCCGATCAGGCGCCTCATCGAATCGAAGAATCCTGGCCTTTTTTTGACTGGCAAGGTTCTGAGTTCGGCTCTGCCGATTTGGATCGGCGACGGCATCGGAGGGGGAACCGCGACTCAAGCGGCGGACTCTGCCGTTTCGCGTTCGATTGACGGGACCGAAGCCATTTTTGAGGCGAAACCTTCTTTTCCGCGCGCAAGAAGCAGTTCCCATTTCCCGACTTCCTTGACGTTCTTGGACTTGGCGATTTCGTAGAGATTCGCGATTTGTCTGAGGTCGTAGTCGGCCAAGGAACCGGGATTTTTCTGCACGGATTCCTGTACTTCTTCCAGGTATCGGAGTATGTTTTCGTATTTCATGGAAAATTTGGAATCGGGTTTTTGGAATATCCTACTACAATTTTTTTCCGATAACAAGAAATCTTGCGAGAAACCGCGTTGACAATATCATTTTGAATATCAAAAAAAAAATTGCAAGGGGGAATACTGGAAAAATTTTGGAAATGGATAGTATTTCGGAGAACGCAGACGTACGATTTTATCGCATTTACCCATCGATTATGGTACTCCGACCTAGAAAATTCCTGGAAGACCCTTCCGAAGTCCAATACCCCGCCGCCGACGACGACACGATGGACGAGAAGCCGACCGGCCAGTCCATTACGACCGCGAAGGATTCCGAAGACAAGAATTAAGATGAAGCGATCTACGGGCTTCGCCTTAGCCGGACTCAGCGCCATTCTTATCGTGGCCCTGTCGCTCACGCCCGTCATCCAAAACGTCGAGTCGTCGATGTACCGGGTGTACATGGGATGGAGCATCGGGCACAAGACGGCGTCGAAGGACATCGTCCTGATTACCGTGGACCAGGCGACCGTCAAGGCCATCGGATCGAAATGATCCTGGAATACCGGAAGGTATGCCGGGCTTTTGGATTCCCTGGAACGGCAGGGACCGAAGGCCGTGGTGTTCGACTACTTCTTTCCGGAGCGGACCATTGCCGACAATGCCGATTGGTCGCTCATTGCCAAACTCGAAAAACGGACCGAGGCGGATATTTCCGAGCTCTACGACCGGTACAGCGATACCATCTACAAGGACAAAGCCTACGTCAATTCCAACGACGAGGACTTCCGCTCGCTCATGGAGAAGCACGGGAACGTCTTCCTCCCCTATTCGTTCAAGGCCGATGCCCAGGGCAAACTCCTGCCGGAACAGGACCGGAAAGTCTATTCCCTCTACGGGTCCGCGTCGAAATCCGGCTTCGTGAACGCCGCCTACGATTCCGAGGGACGCATCGTCAGGATATCCCCGAAAATCGGAGAAGCCGACTCCCTGGCGCTCGCGGTCGCCAAATCCGTTGGCCCGGTCGAGGTGCCGAATCCTGCCGGGGAATACCTGAATTATTTTTCCAAGCCGTATGACGCCTTCACGGCCATACAGTTCCACAAGGCGTACAATGAGGAATTCGTCGACTATTCGGGCAAAGAAATCTCTCTCAAGGACAAGATCGTCATCGTGGGCGACTATCACGAGAGCCTTTGAGACGTCCACAAGGTGCCCATATACCGGAGCGGGGTCATGTCGGGAATGGAAGTGCTGGCGAACGAGATCCAAATGTACCTCGAAGGAAGCTACCTTCGCGGCCTTTCGCCCTGGGAAACCATCGCGTATCTCGTGGCGCTTTGCCTCATCTGCTACTACGCGTTCTCCTCTATGGGGAAATTCGACCGGAACATCGCGGTGACAATCCTGTTGATCGGCGGCTATGTCGCTTTGACGTATATCCTGTTTCTGAAAGGCCACTACTTCCCTATCGCCTTGGGAATTTTGGCCGTTTTCGTGCCGTTTTGCGTGTTCCACGTATACGAGGCCGTCACGACTTTTTACGAAAAGGAAAAAATCAGGAATATTTTTTCGAAGCACATCGACCGGTCCATTGTCGCGAAGCTCATAGATACCTGATTCCAGATCCGTCCTGAGAAGAAAGAAATCAGCATCCTGTTCTGCGATATCGAAGGGTTTACCAGCCTTTCGGAAGTCCTGGAACCCACGGAACTCATCGGGGCGCTCAACCGGATTTTCCATACTTTTAATACCTGTATTTTCGAGGAAAAGGGAACGATCAACAAGTATATCGGGGATGCGGTCATGGCATTCTGGTGAGCCCCGCTGGAGAATGCCGGGCATGCGTCCCATTCCGTGAGGGCGGCCCTGGCCATGCAGGAACGCCTGCGTAAGCTTTCTCAGGACATGGAGGACTCGGGCTTGCCAAAAATCCGCGCCAGAATCGGGATCAATACGGGCGAAGCCATCGTCGGGAACATCGGGGACGAGCACTATTCCGATTACACCGTCATCGGGGACAGCGTGAACACGGCGTCCCGGCTCGAATGAATCAACAAGTATTACCGTACGTTCATCCTCATCGCTGACGACACGTACGAACAAGTGAAGGGAGAATTTTTCTGCCGGAAAATCGATAGCGTCTGTCTCAAGGGCAAGGGGTTGCCGACGGACCTCTACGAAGTCTTCTCGAAAAAGGGCAAGGAAACCGACGTTTTCAAATCCTGGAAAAAGCGGCACGAAAGCGCGCTGGAACGATATGTCCGAGGAGATTTCGCTTCCGCGTACGAGCAGTTCGAACATAATCGTCAGGTCGGAAAGGATCCCGTGGCCGAAACGTTTTTGAAACGGATGGAGTCCATGGGAAAGGTTGCTCCGAAAGATTGGAACGGGATTTTCTCATTCGACTCGAAGTAATTTTGGAATCGGTTTTGACATGGGTTAAAAATATGATGTAATTTTGACGTTATTTTTTCATTTTTACCCTTATGAAACGAACTATGAATACCCTTTTGGCCGTAGCTATCGCCGGAACGGTCGGAACGGTATCGATGGCCCACGGCATGGAATCCACTTCCGCGGGCTCTTCCTATAATTCCGAAATGACCACGACGGAGTATTACGCGATGAAAAAGCTCGAAGCCCAGAAGAAGTCCACCGAAATGCGGAAGAAGAAAGTGGAGGAAATGAAAGCGAAGGGGATCGACGTCAGCTGAATCAGGGAAGATTTGCTCGACGGCACGAAGACGGAGGAATCCGAATTCTGGGCGGCCATGAAAATTATCCACAACCAGCACGAAATTGGCGCCCGGATGAAAAAAGTCGAAGAACTCAAAGCTAAGGGGTACGATACCAGCGCGTTCACGACGGAAATCATCGCCGACGGCACGAAATTCTGGGAAACCGCCAAGAAGGTCATGGCCAATCCCCCCGCAAAGAAATACGACGTACCGACCGGAACTGGCACGTATACCTATCCGGACGGATCGACGCGATACGTGCCTCCTACCACGTATCGCCCGGAATGAAACGAACCGAGCGTCAAGCCGAATCCGGTAGGAATAGCGAACCCCCCTTCTCCCCCGCAGGTACGCGATTCCGACAAGCATGTCGCAAAACCGGTACTTTCGGAAAAGACGCGGGCCTATCTCGTGAAAAAATTCAAGGCGGTGCCGGAAGAGCGTCGCGCCGACTACTATGCGAAAGCAAAAGCTTCGCTGAATGTCCAATTGGAAAAGGCCAAAGCCAAGAAGAACGCAAGATTGACCAAAAAGATCGAGGAGACCCTCGAAATCCTCGAATACATACTCGGCGGATCCGACGAGTCGGAAGACGAGGCTATCATCAACGGAGCGCTTCCGGAATAGCCGATGAAGTGGTGAAAAGGGCTCTGTAACGGAGCTTTTTTCATACGTCAGACATAAGCGCCTAAGCTTTTACCCTTGTCCACATGCCAACCGAAACTACCGAACCGACCGAACCGACCGAAACTCCCGAACCGACCGAAATACCGGTAACGGATTCCAATCTTCCGAACGTGCCTATGATTGCCAGCGCCTCGGGATCCCGTTCCGAAGTATCGATATCCAAAATCGCGCTCATCCAGTTCCTCTGTACGATCGTTATCGTACTGGCAGGATACGTTTTCGCGAATCAGATCATCCTCTCGACGAACGAAAAAATCGACACGCTGGAATATTCCAAGGCCGGAGGCGAAGAAAATTACAAGCTGTTGCGGGAAATCCAGAAAGAACAGGTCGACACGTATATCCGGGATTATTCGAGAAAAGATCCGGAATATTTCAAGCGGCTTCGGGCGAAAATCTGATTGTCCGGAAGCGGCTGATTCAGCGTTCCTACCGAGAAAACCCTGACCTCGGACGAAATCGCGACGCTCAAGACGGATACGCCCGTGTTCGGCAATAGCGGAGCGACGATAACGCTGGTGGAGTTTTCGGATTTTTCCTGCGAGCATTGCCGCGAATTCCACACTTCGAACGCCATATCCGACCTCGTGAGCGCATCTTCCGGCACGGTCAATTCCCTCTTCAAAAACGTGCCGAACAAGAAGGACTCGAGCTCCGTCCGGCTCGCGGAAACCGGGCGATGCGTCAATACGCTTGCGGGTTCCGGTGCCTACCGGACGTATGCCGACAAGATTTTTGCCACCCCGGATCCGGCGGCTTCGAGCGAAGGGCTTCAGATCGCCTCCGAATTGAAGCTGGATACAACGGAAACCCTCGCCTGCGCGACTTCGCCGAAAACCAAAGAATCCCTCGATCGGGAGTTCGGACAGGGAATCTATCTCGGCATCAAGGTGACGCCGAGCACCGTCGTCGTCAACGTGAAAACCGGAAAGTACCGGATCGTCGAAGGAAACGTCGGGAAATCCGAAATCGAGAGCGTTATCCGGGCGCTCTCCGAGTAGGGAAAAAGCTAGGATTCGAAGTTCAGTTCGAGCACCCCAGAAACCCTTGCAAAACGATGAAATCCGAAGTCAATTTCGAGCACCGTAGTGAGGCGTACCGATAGGTACGTTGAACGAGGAAGGGGAAAAGTTAGGATTCGAAGTTTATTCCAAACACTGAAGAAACCCTTGCAAAACGATGAAATCCGAAGTCAATTTCGAGCACCGTAGTGAGACGTACTGATAAGTACGTTGAACGAGGAGCG
>CAIVSN010000076.1 GCA_903908595.1 uncultured bacterium | reverse complement strand
GGAGATACGGAGAGTGGTCGATTATATCAACAGCCGGCCCAGGAAAATACTCGGGTACCGGACGCCGAAGGAAGTATTCGACGAAGAAATCGGTCTATTGTCTATCGGGAATTAAAATTGCACTTGGTAATTGATGACAGCCTTGTCAAAAGACGAGGGGCAAAATCTCTATTCCGGACCGTTGCCCTGGAATCTAAGCCACGATACGGACCGGGACGGAGTACATGCTATACTTGGAGCGCCCCAGTTGAGCTTAGAAAATCGCGCTGACAAGTATTTCATCGACGGACTCGTCGTCTCGTGCGTTTACGAAAATGATACGATGCGATTGTCTCGTGTGAAAATGGCTTTGCCCGATAATATGTCTCGGGAAATGGGCATCCACCCGCAATCCCCCGATCCCGAACCCGTTCGCATCAATCCCCCCGTTCCCATGAACTCCGATATCTCGTCCCGGCTGCTCGCCCTGATAGGCGCTTCCCCATCCGATCCCGCTTTCCGGGAAGCCCTGATATCGATGGGCATCTACGCCCTTCCGCAAACCGTAGAAGAATTGCGCGAGGAAGAAGCATTCGACTCGGACACCGACGTTGAGTACGAATTGGCAAAAATGTCGCGCGAGTCGCATATCGCTCGGGTCGAACGGCTGGGCGTCTGCCTGATCTACATGACGGCCGAAGAATACGCCATGTCGTACGGGCCCGTGCCTGACGGCGCGGATTTCGTGCTGGAACAGGTGGCTTTTTTCGCCGCGGGCGTGCAGGACTTTTTGGGATTCAAGGGCGCGTTGCCGTTCGGTTTGGCTTTCGATCGAAAGCTGGCCGATCCCCTGCCGCCAGAACTCGGCAATCTTATCGCCGAACGTGCGCTCTATGAATGCCCGGCCCGCCTCTACATGCCTCGGGACCAGGTCGTGAATGTCGGCTACGACCCCGACGACGACTCGATGATCCATATCCACGTGCGGAAGCAAAAACCCTTCGACGAGTGCTTCTTGGGCAAGCGGACCGGGGAATTCTCGGATCGGTCCCATAGGTCCTACATAGCGCATGCCGACTGTCTGGGGCAGCCCCTCAAGGATCCCAAGGTCCGATCCGTTTTCGAGGACTTGGGCGTGGATCCCAAGCAGTGGGGGGCCGCTCGTGCCCGACGGAAATCGCCGGACCCGAATTGGCTCACGGGATCGCGTTGCACATCCGGAAATCGAAATCGGGTGCCATGCTTGCGGGCGTTGCCTATAAGCGCCGGGGCGACCTGGCTTCGCGGGGGTATGCGGGAACCCTGCCCTACGGCTTGGCGTTCTGGAACTCGCCGGAACAGGTGCTCCGGGCAATTCCCTTCGAACCCGTTCAGACCCATGCCGGCGACCAACTGATCTCGTACCTGTGGCGCGCCGAAAACGGCCAACTGCTCCGGGCCATATGCAGCCTCATCGATTGGCAACTGTACCGGTTCGAGATCTGGGCGCCGGAAATGTCTGCCGAATTCGGACTCGAATAGCGATCCTTCGCATGACGGTTTATAATTTTTTCCCTTTCCCCCTATGTCCACAACCATCTTCCCCTCCCCTCCCTCCGACGGGAAAGAAATGTTCAAAGTCGGGAATCTCGCGTGGGAAATGTCCTCCGGCGAACCGTGCTACCGCATTTCCGAACAAGGAAGACTGGAATTCTCGTTCGATGCCCGGACTCCCGACCTGGAAAAATGAGAAAAAGTCGGATTGCTCGGTCCGCACGGAATGTGCCAAAACGAAGCCTGAATCAACGATGGAAAAATCTCTATCACGGGATCGATAAGCGGAATGCGGCACGACGGCAAACTGGAATGAGATTTTGAATTCCTGGAAAGCAAGACAGTGGATGCGAATTGCCGTGGCTCGATTAAATATTCATACGGCTTTGCCGTTCAGCCTGCTTTCCGGGGAACGCTGACGATCCGGGACGGATGGATTGGGCTCGTCTGAGAACTCAAACGATTCTATGAAGTTCGCATCTGGAAAAAATTCGACGAACGCGCCCTGGACTGGTCCAACTACCGGTTCGCCTCGGAAAGCGAACTGATCGGAATGCCACCGGAACAAGTATGCCACGTCGAACTCGCCAATCCGACCTTCTCGGAACTTCCCGGGTATTTCCTCGGGTTCTCGAATCTCAAGTCGCTTGCCATCGAGAAACGCTGATACGAAGAAAACACGCTCCCGCTTGCCATGCTCCCGGAGGACATCGGGAATTGGCAACGCCTCGAAACCCTCCGGATATCTGGAACGAACCTCCGGGAAATCCCGGACGGAATCGGAAATCTCTGATGCCTGTCCCGGCTGGAAATTTCCGATTCCCCGATAACGGAATTCCCTCCCGGAATGTGGCGGCTTCCGAAGCTCAAGGACTTGAGAATCGAGGGCACCGAACTCGTTAGGATCCCCGAGACAACCGAATTGGGAGCATTGGAAAGCCTTTCCATAAGAAGAAACCGGCTCACGTCATTGCCGGATTCCCTCTTCGCATACTCCCCGATCCGAAAAATCGAAATCGACAAGAATCCGTGGGTATCCTTCCCCCGCTGCGTTGCGTCCATAGAAAACGATTTGCCACACGAAGAAAAATCCCGCCTCTTCGATTTCGCGTACGAGGGCGCCGATGGCAAATGAACCGTTCCCTGGGACGATTCGGCGTTCATGAACGCGGGCGATCCCGATCTCATGGGCGAAGTCGATGAGATCATAGGAGAAAATCCCCATCGCGATTTCTTGCGATCGTCCGTCAAGCGATCCGTCATGTTCGCCCATGCCGAAGGCGACCCCTACGAAACGCTGGGGATGACCCGGTTCGGCGGAATGCCGGATCTCCCGCCCGATATGGACTATCCGTATTTCGTAAGGGCCTCCGGTAACAAATCCTATCCCTACGAATTCATCGGCCAGATCGATTGCGCATCGATCGCCCATCTCCAGTCGTATCTTCCGCGCGAAGGGGTGCTGTTTTTCTTTTTCGAATCGCAAAGCAGCTTCGAGCGGGGCATCGCCGAAGAAACGCCCACGCACTGCAAGGTCATCCACCTTCCTTCCGTGGAAAACCTTGCCACCGGGAAACGGTTCCGTCTAAAAGAAGAGGATTACGAATGCATGTACGGAGGCGACGAATACGAAGCCAACAAGGTCGTGGCCCGGGTAGGAAACAGCGCCCCGTCATTCTACGCTTGGGATGCGAACGGGTACCTTCTCAAGGATTCCGGGATCTCCATCGATGAGGATGAAGATGTCCTTGATGAACTCGATGAAATTTTTTCATGAAAAATCAATACGACAAAGTTCGACTACGCCATCAACCACTACGTGTTTACCCAACACGAATCGCCGGAGCTCCAAGCGGCGCTCCGCCTGAAAGGGAATCCCGAAGACTGGACGATACTGCTGACCGTGACTTCCACGGGCAGCTTCCAGTGGTGAGATGCCGGCGAGCTCTTTTTCGTCATACACAAGAGCGACCTGCTTCGCGGGGACTTCTCGAACGTCTTCGTGACGATCGAAGACTAAGTCTCCAAGCAAAAATACGTTGCAACTTTGCCGCGTATGCATGAAGTATCAGTCAAGGCGACTTTTACGCGGTGGAGCGGGCTCCGCAAGTATGAAGCAACGATGGCTGATGCTCATACGTACGATGGGAAAGCGTAAGTTATTTTTGCTTGGAGACTTAGTACCGAATCGACTCGGTTCCTCGCCTTCGCTCTCGCATCACAGAGAGATACGTGTCGGTTTTTCATAGCGCTTGGGATAGGAAAAACCAAAATACTTCACAAATACCATATTCCGCATACAATCCCCCATATGGCTAATAAAAAAACGTCGCTCCCCCAAGGTATCCCGACTTCGGAAGAAACCGCGTCAAACCAGAAAAAGAAAATCATGAAAGAGAGTTTCGTGGAACAGGAACTTTTGGGTGCTTCCGTCGTCCAAAAGGAACTCATGGCAACCATCAGAGACCTTAATACTCAATTGGGAACCCTCAATACGACCCTCAACCTCATCCGGGAACACGAATTCGTCGAATTCCACAAATCGAAATGGCGGATCATAGCGTACCAGATCGCGCTGGGAATGCTCTTCGCGATAGGAACGGTGGTCGGACTCGCGAGCATTTCCTGGGCTACGTATACCTTTTTCAAGGACAACGAAATCCTCAGACAAATCGTGGACAAACAGCTGGAATCCCGGAATTTCAACTTTACCGAAATCAGGAACCGGGCTACGAAGGATGCCGGAGGCACCGTCAAGGTCCCGGGCAATGCCGTTTCTACCGGAAGCTTCATTCAGACCGGAGCCGGCAAGGCGCCGGCAGCGCAGACGGGAACCCCCCAGTCCGCCCCCATCAAAAAAGTGGAAATCACCCTTCCGATATCCCCGAGAGCTTCAGACTTCACGCCGTAAAGCCAGGATTCAAGGAGGCTCGGTAAAACGATGAAATCCGAAGTCCATTTCGAGCACCGCAGCGAGGCGTGCTGGCAAGCACGCCCGCAAGGAGCGGAAAAATGAACGAGGAGTTCGCGTTTTACTGAACGTCCCTGACCACGATATTGAGGAGCTTGTTCGGGACGAATATCTCCCGAACCACGGTTTTCCCATCGATCCATTTCTTGACTTCCGGCATGGAAGACGCTTCGGCGATGACTTCCTCCGCAGCGACGCCATTGAGGAATTCGTGGGTCGCCCGGAGCTTGCCGTTGACCTGAATCGCGATGGTCACCTCGTCGTCGATTGTCATGAATTCGTCGAATTCCGGCCATGAGGACAAAAACACCGACTGGGAATTCCCCAATTTTTGCCAGAGTTCTTCCGCGAGGTGCGGCGCGAACGGGTGAAGCAGCCGGACGAAGGCGCTTTTCCATTCCGCCTGGAATTCCAAGTCCGTCGGCAATCCCTCGTTCACGAGGATGATCAGGCTGGAAATCGCCGTGTTGAATTTGAACGCCTCGATGTCGGATCCGACCTTCTTGATGGTCTTGTGGAGCAATTTCATCGCCTTCATCTCGTCGGCAGCCAACCGGACTCGGGAGGCGTCGAACAGTCCTTCGGAACGGTCCAGGAATCGGACGATGCCGACCATCGCCTTGGTATCCCAGGGAGCCGGATCGCGGAAATCCGCCATGGAGAGGATGAACGTCCGGAGCGCGTCCGCGCCGTATTCCTTGACGAGCGCGTCGGGATTGACGACGTTCCCCTTGGATTTGCTCATCTTGTTGCCGTCCGGGCCGAGAATCAGCCCCTGGTTGATGAGTTTTTGGAACGGTTCGGACGTCGGGACGACCCCGATGTCGAACAGTACCTTGTGCCAGAACCGGGCATACAGCAGGTGGAGCACCGCGTGCTCCGCGCCTCCCACGTAGCAGTCCACGTTCTGCCAGTAATCGAGCGCCTCGCGGGAAGCGATGGCATCGGCATTCGAAGGATCCATGAACCGGAGGTAGTACCAGCACGAACCGGCCCATTGCGGCATCGTGTTCGTCTCGCGTACTCCGCGGAGATTACCCGCGAGCTCGGTATTCACCCAATCGGCCACGTTCGCGAGCGGCGAGCGCCCATCGTCGGACGGCTCGTACCGCTCCACTTCGGGAAGCGTGAGCGGAAGCCGCTGATCGAGCACGTACGGCCCGTCGATGCCCGGATACATCGGGGAAAATTCCTCATATCCCGTTTCGTTCGCGGTCCCGGAAGGCGTGGAAATGCACAGCATCCGTTCGGTGAGCTCGCTATTTACATAGGTTTCGCGAATGAAGGCCGTCCCTTCGGCCGGTACGCGGAATCCGGGCCTGGCCAGCCCGTCCCATCTCATGTCTATCGGGAGGTTCGCCACGTCCTCCACGTTGAGGTGGATTACGGGAATCGGCTCCCCCCAGTACCGCTGTCGGGAAAAAATCCAGTCGCGCAGCTTGTAATTGGTTTTCTTGAATCCGAATCCTTCGGTTTCCGCGAACTTCATGAACGCCTGCCGAGCGGCTTCGGAACCGAGTCCGATAACCTCGTCAAGGAGTCCGTCCTTGTCGCCGTTTCCCTTGATGAGAAAGCCTTCTTCGACGTAGGGCATATCCCCTTCAAGCACGTCTTCGATCTGCCCCATCCTGACGAATATACCGTCCATCCGCTCGCCCTCGGAATCGTCGAGTTCTCAATCAAAAGCGTCGAGCTCCTGATCCAAGCCGTCGTACTCAGCATTTTCCTCCGGGGAAACGATGACCTTTTCGATGAGGAGATCATATCTCTTCGCGAATTCGTAGTCCCGGCTATCGTGCGCCGCCACCCCCATAACCGCGCCCGTCCCGTAGGAACCGAGCACGTAATCCCCTATCCACACCGGTACCTCCGCCCCGCTGAACGGATTGACGACGTGCGAACCCGTGAACACGCCGGTTTTTTCCTTCCCTTCGTTCAGCCGGTCCTGGTCGGACTTGGCCCGGGAAGCCACGATATACGCGTTGCATGCTGCGGCCCGTTCCGCCGTGACGAAATCGTCGACCGCGACGTGGTCCGGCGCGATGATGACCCAACCCATCCCGAACACCGTATCCACGCGCGTAGTGTACACGGAAAGCGACTTGGCACGGTCATCGGACTTCTCCAGCCGGAATTCGCATCCCTCGCTCTTGCCGATCCAGTTCCGTTGCTGTTCCTTGATGCCTTCGGGCCAATCGAGCGGGTCGATGTCCGAGAGGAGCCGTTCCGCGTAGTCCGTGATGCGGAGTACCCACTGGCGCATGTTCCGGCGTTCCACGGGATGCCCGCCGACTTCGGATTTCCCATCGACGATTTCCTCGTTCGCGAGCACGCACTTGAGGTGCGGGCACCAGTTGACGGGCATTTCCGCCTCGTACGCCAAGCCCCGCTCCACCAATCGACAAAAAATCCACTGCGACCATTTGTAATATTCCGGGTCCGTCGTGTTGACTTCCCTCCCCCAATCGTACGCGAGCCCGAGCTCTTGGATCTGGCGCTTGAACACCCGGACGTTGTCTTCCGTGGTAATCCGGGGATGCTGCCCGGTCTTGATGGCGTAATTCTCGGTCGGAAGCCCGAACGCGTCCCAGCCCATGGTATGCAATACGTTGTACCCTTTCCCCTTGAGATACCGGCTGTATACGTCCGTGGCCGTGTAGCCCTTCGGATGCCCCACGTGCAAACCGGCACCGCTCGGGTACGGGAACATGTCGAGCACGAACGCCTTCTTGGGATTTTCCCCCGAGAAAGGAGGATTGGCCGCGGCGAACGTCGCGTGTTCAGCCCAGTATTTTTGCCATTTCGGCTCTATCGAAGACGGAGAATACATAAAAAAATGATTAAGACGGGCGTAGGATATCGAAATCCCCGGAATTTGCCAGAAAAAATCCCCTTTTGACGGGGGATTTTTCCGTTATGGAGGAATTTTGATTTTACAGTTTGGGAAAACTATTGTGCTTCCACAGACCCGAACAGAGATCCGATAATGAACGTCACGAACGTGCTTGCCAAGAAGACAACGAGGAGACCCAGTGCCGCTTGCATCAGGATCGTCTTTCCTTTCTTCACCTTATCCTCTTCCCCTCCGGCCGTAAGCATGAGGAATCCTCCATAGAGCACGAAGGCGACGGCGACGAGATAGAGGAAGTTCGTCAAGAAAGAAATCATTGATTGGAGACTATCGACAAATCACTTTTCGGTACCCTTAAGTCCAGATTTAACCATCCCTCCATTTTTTTCAAAATTCATGCCCGCAGCGGCAAATGCGTTATCGTAAAGAGCCGGCGTAACAGCGACCATCATATAACCGAATTGTTTGAGTGCGTTCATTTTTGAGAACTTAGGGATAATATGGGCTCAGTATACGGATAAAAAAACCCCCTGTCAAAAAAAACCGTCAATTTTGACGGTTTTTCTTTTGTTACACGGCAACGTACTCCTTTTGCTTGAGGTCGAGGACGTACGGCATAAGCGCCATGTACCGGGCTCGCTTGATGGCTTGGGCGAGTTTTTTCTGGGTCTTCACGTTGGTTCCGGAGTAGTACCGGGGAGTGATCTTGTTGAATTTCGTGACGAACTTCTTGAGGGTTGCCACGTCTTTGTAGTCGATGTTTTTGAGTTCGACGGTCTCGTGGGTAAGGGCCATGATAGATAATGATTAGATGGTTTCGTTGAGATCCGAGAAGTCGTCGAACGCGCTGGCGCCATCCGTAGAGGAAAGGCTACCGTTCGATCCGTCCATGGATTCCGCTTCCTTCTTCGAGAGGAAAATCAATTCCGAAGTGACGACTTCCGTCTTGAAGTATTTGGTGCCGTCGTCGCGGTCGAGCGACCGGGTCTTCAGATGTCCTTCGACGTAGACGAGTTTTCCTTTGGTCAAGAATTGTTCTGCCCGATCCGCGAGCACCCCCCATGCCACGCAACCGGTATATTCCGACTCGGAGAGGATTTCCCCGGAGGCGTTTTTGAAACTGTGGTTGGTGGCGACGGTGAAGAGCACGACCTTTTTACCGTTAGCCGTTACTTTTACGAACGGATCCTTGGTAATGTTTCCGATCAAGATGACTTTGTTAATCGTTTTCATGGGAAAAAATTAGTCTTCTAGGCGAACGAACATATGCCGCCAGATGGCCTTCTTCATATTGAACGACTTGGCGATTTCGAAGAATCCCTGCCCTTCGCTCTCCAGCGTATAGAGGACGTAGTAGCCCGTAGCCGAAGCCCGGATCTTGTAGGCGAGATTCTTGATGCCCCATTGGTCGTCGACGAGGATTTTGGCCTGGTGAGACGAGAGTTCGTCGGTTACCTCCTGGAGGAGGGTGTTGCGATCGGCGTCCGAGAGCGTCGGATCGATGATCATCATAAGTTCATACTTTCGCATACCTGTGGATTACACCTTTTCCGTTCTGAGACCCATGGAAAACGCGAACTCCTCGTCGATTTTTCCGCTCCTCGCTCTGCGTACTTGCCAGTACGCCTCGCTACGGTGCTCGAAATCGACTTCGGATTTCATCATTTTCCATGGGTCTCCTCGGTTTTCGTAAGAAAACACCGGAGAAGGAGGAAATAAAAAAAGAAACTTTTTGAAAAGTTCGGCTGAAGTATAAGAGAAGGTCGTACAAAGGCAAATGATTTTTCTGGCATATCCGGAAACAGTGTGATACGATGCAAACATGTGAATTAGAGAAACCTTCCATATCGGCACTCCCGGCAACCCGAAAAAACCTCCCGCCACCCCGGACGAGCTCATGCAGACTCATGTTCCGGCAGCGGAAGAATTCCAGTACGACCTCGTCGAGAAGATTTTTCAGAAGGCCATAGACCTGGGCGGCTCGGACATCCACATCGAGCCGAACGATATCAACGTCACCGTGAGGATCCGCGTCGACGGGCATTTCATCACCGCGGACCTGATTTCGCTTTTTCAGAAATCCACCATCGTCGCCCGGATCAAGATCATGGCCAGTCTCAAGATCGACGAACAGCGGCTCCCCCAGGACGGGAAAGCCATATATAAGGACAATAACGGCCATGAAATCGATCTCCGCGTCAGCATCATGCCCAATATCTACGGGGAAAAGGTCGTCATCCGGATACTCAAGAAGGAATCTTCCCTCCTCGATCTCCGCATGGTGGGCATCCTCCCGATGAACATGGTCAAGATCCGGAAGCACCTGGAAAACAACAACGGCCTCATCCTCGTGGTCGGACCGACCGGTTCCGGAAAGTCTACCACGCTCTACAGCATGCTTTCCACGTACAGTCCCGAGGAAAACAACATATCGACGCTCGAAGACCCGGTGGAATACCGAATGCCCGGCGTCAACCATTCCCAAATCAATCCTGCCATCGGATTCGACTTCGCGGACGGGCTGCGGTCGCTCCTCCGGCAGGATCCGGACATCATCATGGTCGGGGAAATCCGGGACAGCCAGACGGCGCATCTCGCGGTAGAAGCGTCGATTACCGGCCATTTGGTTTTTTCGACCATCCATGCGAACTCCACGGCCAATACCGTTCAGCGGCTCGTCAATCTCGGGATCGACCCGTTGCTCCTCGTCTCTTCCCTCAAGCTCGTCATCTACCAGCGGCTCGCCCGGAAACTCTGCATCCACTGCCGCATCCCGAGCGAACCGGAAGCCGCTATCCGCGACAAAATCGTTTCCCGCGTCGGCAAATTCATGTACAACCGCGAGCATTTCAAGATTTACAAAGCCAATCCAGAGGGCTGCGAACACTGCAAGAAGAAAGGATACAAAGGGCGTATCGGATTTTTTGAGATACTCGAAATGACTGACGGGATCGAAAAGCTCATCCTCGCGAAAGCTTCCAAAACCCAGATCGAAATCCAGGCTATCGGCGACGGGATGATCCATATCAAGGACGACGCCCTGATAAAGGTCATTCTCGGAGAAGTGAGTTTGGAAGAAGTCCTACAAGTACTCTGATGATAACGTCAAGAAACTAACGTGAGGAAAATGAACGGAAAAATTGAGAAACCGGAATTTCTCGTATATACTATCCCTATGAATCAACAGGAAATACACCGACGGCTCGCCCTCAGCGGACTGGAATACCCAGCGCAGCAGGAAATCATCCGGATTTTCGACTGTTTGAACGATACGCGAAAAATCGCGATTCTCGACGAATGGGACGGGCTCATCGCCCGGATCAAACTCCGATACGAACAGTTGCAGGAAGAACGGCTGGTACTGATACTCGACCCGCTCGACGCGCTCACGCAAGAATACGGCGGGTACGTCAAGAACTTCTACCACGAAACCGCCACCAAAAACCTCAAGAAGCTCCAAACAAATATCTAATTTCCTTCCCATGACTCCCCGCGCTTCCGAAGTCCTCGATCGTCATTTCGAATCCCAGCAGCCGGCCCCTCCGCACGAAATCATGCGGGAAAAGGCTTTGGCTCAAGCGGCCAAGTTCGGCATCCCTTTCGAAATTGCTTCCAAGGCCATCGATGCCAAGCTCAAATCCGCCGAAACGCTCTATTGGGAGATGATCGAGGCCCGCAAGGAAACGGAAGGCGAAGTCGGAAGCCTCCGGGCCCAGATCGACGCGCACATCCTCGCGAGCAAGGTATCCGAGAAGTACGGAAACGTCGATAACCAGCTCGCGGAACTCGGAGCCATCGCGGCGAAGGACATCCGGGACATGGTCACCGGAGGCAGCGAAAACCTCACGTTCCGCCCCGAAGAAACCACGGTCGCGTAACTCCAACGCGAGAGTATTACTCCGCTTTCGCGGTACGGGCGACAATTTCCTTCGCAAAAAAATTCCTTCCGAATCTCAGAAGGAATTTTTCATGCCGGAACGGCGCTTATGACTTCGTCTCTTTGAGCTTGAAAATCACGTGCTTGCGGAGTATTTTGTCATACTTCCGCAGTTCGAGCTTTTTCCCGGCGGCGAAGTTTTTCTTCTGTACGTTGGTGATATATCCCATAATGCCGGACTCGGTGGAGATGCAGGACATGTAGGTTCGTTTTCCTTTTGCCATATATGAATATAAATTTTATGCGGGGATTATAGCGAAAAACCCGCCAAAGCCAAATTCTTTTTAGAAAACCGTTCAAAACGCGAACTCCTCGTCGATTTCTGCGCTCCTCGCTCTACGTACTTGCCAGTACGTTTCGCTACGGTGCTCGAAATCGACTTCGGATTTCATCGTTTTGAACGGTTTTCTCAGATATGCCCAATAGGAATTGGTTTTCGGTATTTTACGGTTACGTATTCGGAACAGGTTTTATTTTTCTTCTTTCGGGAGCTTATCGGCAATAAGTGACCGAAGAAAAAAATGAAAGATGTCCGAATACGTGACTGGAAAAACCGGGAAACCAATTCCTGTTGGGTATACTTGCCAGTACGTTTCGCTACGGTGCTCGAAATGGGCTTCGGATTTCACCCTTTTGCATGGATTTCTTTCGGGGATTTTTTCAGGGGCAATCGGGGAATTCCTTTTATATTTGAGTTTTCCGCGTTTTCGGGTACCCTCCGCGCATGTTTATCGATGAAGTAATCGTCAAGTGTAGGGCCGGTCACGGAGGTGACGGGGCCGTTTCATGGAGGCGGGAAAAATACATCCCCAACGGAGGGCCGTACGGGGGCGACGGGGGACGCGGCGGGAACATTCTCCTGCGGGCCACCACCAACCAGAACACGCTCATAGATTTCCGCCACAAAAAAGTGCTCAAGGCGGAGGACGGTTTGCGCGGCGCCACCAAGGAGATGACCGGTCGCGGAGGCGAAGACCATGTCGTCCTGCTTCCGGTCGGTACCATCGTCACCGAAGTCGAGACAGGCAAGCTCATCGTCGATCTCGTCCGGGACGGGCAGGAATTCCTGCTCTGCAAGGGCGGGAAGGGCGGATTCGGAAACGCGCATTTCAGCTCCAGCACGCGCCAGGCTCCGAATTTCGCGGAGCTCGGGGACGAGGGCGAGGAAGTCCACGTCCAGTTCGAACTCAAGCTCGTGGCAGACATCGGGCTCATCGGGATGCCGAACGCCGGCAAATCCTCGCTCATTTCGTCCATCACCAACGTTCGGCCGAAGATCGCGAACTATCCGTTCACGACCATCATCCCGAACCTCGGGGTCATGGAGTTCAAGGGCCGCGGGCTCCTCATCGAGGACGTGCCCGGACTCATCGAAGGCGCGAGCGAAGGCAAGGGGCTCGGAATACAATTCCTCAAGCACATCGAGCGCACCGCGCTCCTGTGCCACCTCCTCGACCTCGGCAATACCGACGAGGAAATCGTGGATAATTACCAGATCATCCGCAACGAGCTCCTGAGATTTTCTCCCGCGCTCGCGGAAAAGCCGGAAATCATCATCCTGAGCAAAATCGACCTCGTCCCGCCCGACGAACAGAAGGCCCGGATTACGAAACTCAAGAAGAAGTTCAAGGGCGCTGACGTGTTCGCTATCTCCGCGCCGATGATGGAAGGGGTCGAGGCGCTCCAGAATTTTCTCATAGAAAAAATCCCCGCCGGGCAACGCGAGATGCAGATCCAAGAAGAAGCGCTCAAGGCGCTCGAAGAAGAGCAGCCGGAAGTCAAGGTGTACGACCTCAAGTCCCACCGGAACGCCCGGACCATCTCCATCCGCCGCAAGGACATGGACACGTTCGAGGTCTTCGGGGAACGCATCGAGGAAATCGCCCGGATGACCAACATGCAAAACAAGGAATCCATCGCCCGGATGATCGACGTGCTCGACCGCGAAAAGGTGCTGACCAAGGTCATGGCCATGCTGAACGTTGACGAGAAAGCCCTCAAGGATTCGTATTTCGAGGGATCCGAGGATATCGCGAGCGACCCGAAGATCGTCATCGCGGATAGAGTATTCCGACTCGGAGACCTCCAGTTCCGGTAGGAAACCCTTGCGAAAACGCGAACTCCTCGCCGAATTCTGCGTTCCTCGCTCAACGTACTCTCGTACGCCTCGCTACGGTACTCGAATTCGGCTTCGGATTTCATCGTTTTCGCAAGGGTTTCCCGGGAGAAAAAAACTCACCAAGAAAAAACAATGCATTGGATTTCATCGTTTTGACAGGGTTTCCCGGGTAGGGGCCACTGAATCGCTCACTTCTAAAAAACTCTCGTCGCCGAGAGTTTTTTAGAGCTGAACCGGTTTTTCTTCGACCGTTGCGGAAACGTACTCCAGTTCCTTTCGGATGCCGACGGTCAACCCGCCGTTGTCGCCGTCTCGGAAATACAATTCGTCCACCAGGTTGTTGATCAACTGGAAAAGTCCCCGGCCGCGTTTGCCGAGATAGGAATCGAACCCCCGCATTTCCTTGAGCTTGCGTATCTGTTCCATCTCGTCGCTCGTCTTGGCCTCCGCTCCCCTTCCGGTATCGCTTACTTCCACGGAAACGCTGATGCCTTTGGGGGTGGGAACGAATTTGATGCAAATCGTGTTGACGTCGAGCGGCATACTCCCGTATTCGATGGAATTGTTCACCAATTCGTCGGAAATCAGGGCAAAGCGATTTTTCCACGGCACATTGATATGATTCATCTCGAACAGGTAGAGGATCGCATCCCGGATCATCTTGGACTGGGCGTAATCCGACAGGAAATCTATTTTCACTTCGAAATTCGAGAAATCCTGAATATTCTCGTCAAAAAACCCTATGAGGTCTTCGTGTTCGAGAAGTGAAATATCAATGGATAACACTATTGGAATAGAGAGATGGAGAAATCTTGTTCATTTTAGCCTACCTTCGGTGCAATGTCAAAAAAAAGGCCGTATCCGCATGAGGATATGCCTAAGCGAATTTGGGCTTATCCCTAAAACCTGGGGACTTTTGTAAAAACAAAAAATATATGCTATCATTTGTTGGTTAACCTTAACCACAACATATAGCATGTCTCAACCCCTTACTCCCGAGTTCATGCTCGCCCTCTATCTTCCCGATGGAACCGATATATCCAGATATAAACAGATAGATGCCCGCGTCACTCTCGATGACTCGCTCTCTCCGTATATCGGAAGGGTAGAGATCGTTATCGAAGAACAAAACATCGTGCCCCCGGATATTCCTCCGGGAACCAGGGTGGAATCCAAAGGATTCTACGAACCCGTCTCTATCTATGATTTTCCCCTACGGAACAAGCTTGCCGAGCTTGTCGTGAGAAGGAGACGGTGGATCGACAAGGATACCGGAGAATCCCTACACGTTCCCTTTGCCCCGAAACACAGCGAGGCTTTCAGTTCGCGAGAACTGATTGATTTTTTAAAATAAGCTCGTGGATACCGGTGACTTCACCCTGGAACAGTGCTCGCTCCTCTATGGCATACCGAGGAGCACCATAGCTCATTACATCGAGCTCGGTTCGGCATTTTTCATAGCCGAGAAGAAGCACGGGTCCATGGATGCGAAGTGCAAGGAAATAGGGATTGGACAGAGCAAGAAAGATCCAAGGAGCAATTACTATGCCTCGCCCTACCATCATCTCGCGGAAGAAGGCTTCGTACGGATGGAAAACATATGACCGAGGCTCACCATAGACGAGGTAAACCTCGGCACCCAAGTGTATACGATCGTGGCAAATCCCGAGAAGGGGGCTATCGTGGCAATGGTTCCCTGAGTAAAGGCATCCGTGGTCACGCTTGCCATTCGGGAAAAGCTTCCCCTTCTCGAAAGGCTCAAGGTAAAAGAAATAACGCTCGACATGTCTGCCGCCATGGACAATGTCGCTCGGGAACTGTTCCCCCAGGCTACGCGAACCCTGGACAGATTTCATGTTACTTGGAACGTACTGGAAGATATCCAGTCGATACGTATGAGGATAAAGACCCTCGTTAAAGACGAAGAACTCGGCATTGAAGAACGATGCAAGATTGATCGCAAAAAATATATCCCGAGAAAATTAGAGAACGGGGAAACGAGGCTTGATTTCGTTACGAGACTCCGATATCAGCTCTTTGAAAGAAGGAAGGATTGGTGAGAATACCAGATCGAGCGATGGGAGACATTGCATAGACATGATGAGTTCAGTGAAATACGGGTAGGCTATGAAATACTCGAGAGATTCTATGAAATATATGATTTGGAAATTTCCAGGGCGGAGGCAAAGCCTCTCTGGGAACAATGGTTCAAACGAATCGGAGCGCACGAATCCATCAAAGAACTCCAGAATGCCGGGCGTACCGTGAAGAACCATCTGGACGGTATCCTCAACTACTTTGAAAAGCGATCTACCAACGCCTTTGCCGAATGACTCCATTCCAGGATCAGGAGGATGATTTCGAATGTCCGATGATTCAAGAACAAACACTATATGTTGTATCGTATTATGAAGGTTTTTTCGTAGGGGAATTTACGTGAGAAAAATTTAGTCCCCAGGTTTTAGGGATAAGCCATTGCCCATAGGCGGAAACACCCGATACGCGAAGAAAATAGTCGGCACGCGTTTTTTCCTTTTCCTCGAATTATTTGGAAAAAATCGCAATTCTCCTTGATTTTCCCGAAAAACCGTGCTACGCTGTCCGTAGAATCCTACCCCCTCATTTTCATCCCCATGAAAACCCCCAGCAGCCAGTACCTTCTAGCTTTCGGCCTTTTCGCCGTGTCCGCCGTCGTCGTATTCTGAGCCTTGGGCGGCTCCGGAAACTACCTCAAATCCACCCCGTACCAGACCCGCGACGCCACGGCCGACTCCAGCCTCTCCCGTCTCACGGGCGGGGCCGGGGCCGGGATCCTCGACAAGGTCGTCGCCCGCGTGAAGGATAAGGCCCATGCCAAGTGAGGCAATGCCCTCGTTATTGGCCAAGCCGCCTACAACGTCGCCTACAACGCCTACCTCGACAGCTACCTCAACCTCGTCGACAAGCTCGACGATACGACCCGGGTCAAGGTCGGGCCGGAATACGCGTTCATTTTCAAATACGTCTACCCGCGCGTCTACGAGCTCCGTATGCCCGATCCCACTTCCCAGGCCACCGCCCTGACAACCCAGTTAGGGAACCTCGTGACCGGCGCGGACAACGGAACCCAAGCACAAATGCAAAATCAAAGGCAAACGCAACCCCAACCCCAAGCCCAGACGCAAACTCAGACACTAACCCAAGCCCAGACCCAAACCCAGGCGGCCCCCACGTCCCCGGTCCTCTCGTTCTCCTCGGACGGAGTATCCGTTTCGAACGGTACCGTCTCCGAAAACGCCCCCCTTACCATGAGCGTTCCCCCGCTCTCCGCTTCGAACGTGACGAGCTTTTGGATCGACGTCAACGGCACCCCTACCGGCCCGCACACCGTCACGACCCTCACCGCCACGGCCAAAAACATGGGGATGGTCCCCGGCTCCCACACTTTCCGGACCAAGGGCTGCAACGAGAACGGCGACTGCAGCACCTTCGAGTCCAGCGTGGCGGTGAAGCTGACCGTGACGGCGACTCTTTTCACGACGCCAACGGCAGTTACGAGTTCCTATGGATCATCGATTTGTTGGACCGTTCCTCAATTGCAGTTCGATAATGATAATAATGGAAACAATACCGAAATCGTACGATTGATCAGTTCGGCGAATGCGGCCTGAGGGAAGAGCTTTTCATTTTGTACCAAGCAAGACGGCACCACCCCTCACTTGTATGAGCCTCGCGAAAACCGTACCTGCCTTCCCTCGAATGACGGTGATTGTTATGCGAGTACGATAGCAAATCCTACCACCATGCCAACTCCAACCATCATAACCCGAACGCCTATAACCCGAACCCCTCCAACGGTTTCTCCGGGTTCGCCTCCCAAGACCACTTTCGGCATTCTTTATAACACGCTGCATTGCCCTTTTATCACGAACAATGGGCTCTGAATACGGTATTCCTATGATGACTCCCTTGTTTTTCCCGATCCGAACAGGCCCCAGGCATTCTATTTCTGGTGAAAACCGGCGCTCTGACACTATTGCCTGACTAATGCCGAAGGCGAATCGGTCATACGGAAGCATGCGGAATTGCTGAAAAACGCGGGGATTGATTACATCATACTGGACTCGACCAACCATGCGTATTCAGACGGCAGGAGCGACCGATCCTCAGAGATGATCATCGAGCCCATCAAAAAGCTATTACGGATTTGGGATACCATTCCATGAGCGCCAAAAGTGGTAATATGGGCACCCATAGTAGCGGGGTGAGACGTATACTCCATACTTCAGTCCGAACTCGATAAATATCCGAATCTGAAATTCGTCTTCAAAGGCAAGCCCCTGATACTCAATACGGTAGATACGGCCAGGTACGTATCGGATACGGATGCCATCGCAAAGCTGAATCAAAGCATGACCGTCCGGGACATGTGGGGCTTGCAAAAAGAAAAGGCCGGTACGAATTGGCAGTTCATGCAACCGACTGGCATGCAGTGACCGAATAACAATGAGCAGATAACCGTTGCTGCCGCATATATGGAAAACTATATGACGAATCCGGCGAGCGCCACTGCGAAAAAATGAGGAGAAACGTTCAAAAATCAATTCCAAACGGTATTTAGCAATCCACAAATAGATACCGTCGTTATCGCATCCTGGAACGAATGGGCCAGCATACGCTTGCAGGACATTTCCAATCCGGCCAAGGCGGCGTATACGGATACCTTCGACGGGGAACACAACCGTGACATAGAGCCGGAAGACGGCGGGGCGGGAACGCTCTACTACGATCTGATGAAAAAATGCATCTCCGCATTCCGATCTTGAAAAACTACCTGTAACGGGTAGGTCCGAATACTAGAGGGGAAATTGCCGCCGACCCGCGACACTCCAAAGAAAAAGACGGGGAGATTATGATAATCTCCCCGTCTTTGATTTCGTCGGACACACGATCCGCTTTGGGCCAGCGGAATTTGCAACCGGAGGGAACCCAGCTTTTTCTACGCTTCGCCCAAGGGACCGTTTTTTTGCCTGTTTGGGGATGTTTGGTTGGGACCCCGCTTTTTCTACGCTTCGCCCTCTGGGACTACGAACGGGAAGAATTTTTGGTCCTCGGACAGCATGTGCTGGGCGACGACGGTATAGGCAAGGAATTGGAAGCACTTTCACATGACGTCATGCCCGCTAATCAATTGGTCGTACAATTCCAACGCTTCCGAGACCAACTTTTGATGGATTTTTTTGTGTCCTTCGAGGTCCGGGTATAGGATTTCTTCCAGGATCGCTTCCTCGTCGCGGAAATGCGTGACCGCATCCGTCAGGAGCAATCCGAGGTGCTTCGAGATTTCCGGTACGGGAACATCGTTGATCATCGCGGAAATCAGCGAATTCGCCCTTTCGAAAAGCCCGCGGTGCTGTTCGTCGATGACGGGATGCCCGCAGTCGTAACTCTCGTGCCAGCGGAGTTGGACGAAGTTTTTGGCCGGCGTGACGGAGGCAAGGTTTTCCGGGTTTCCGTAATCCGTCTCCACGCGGTTCCGCCCGTTGTTTTTTGCCCGGTACATGGCGGCATCGGATCGTTCGACCCAGGTTTCCCACGTTTCCCCGGTTCCGATTTGGGAAACGCCGATACTGGAAGTGACGGGAATGGCGTTCCCTTCGCCGGGATCCATGATTCTCACCCTGAGTTTTTCCGAGAGCATACGCGCTCGCGTCAAATCGGTATTCGGGAGCAGGATGACGAATTCCTCGCCTCCCCACCGGCCCGCAAAGTCGGTATTCCGGATATTCCCCCTGAGGATTTCGCCGACGCGACGGAGAACCTGGTCGCCGGTGCCGTGCCCGTGGGTATCGTTGATCCGCTTGAAATGGTCGATATCGAGGAATACCAGCGAGGCGGGGTGGCCGTACCGTCAAAACCGTTCGGCTTCGGTATGGATGTGCTCTTGGATCCGGATCCGGTTCAGCAGGCCGGTAAGCCCGTCGGTCGTGGCCCGTATTTCCAATTCTTTCATGGAATGCCGCAATTCCGTCACGCCCTGGTGGATCTTCTTGAGTTCGTTCAGGATAATCTCCCCGGGGATTTCGGCTTGGGCGGAGGACTTCGTTGCCCGTCATTGCCCCTCTTCCGTCCGTATGGCCTCGGAAAAAGCCATGACCTGGTCGAGGAATTTTTTTTCGAGTTCGAGGAGCACCGATTCGAGATCGACGGATTCGGCGACGGTTTCCCGATCCTTTTCTCACGGGTTCTCCAGGATTTCCCGGACGGCCTGGATTGCGGAATCGTTTCATTTCCGAAGCTCCAGGAGCTCGTTGGCCAACCGTTGCATTTCCACGGTGATCTCGAAAGGATTGCCTGTGGAATTTTCCCGGATGGTAAAAATTTTCTCCCGGACATCGTCCATGACCACGTTGTTGCGGCGTACCGTTTCCATGAGCAAATGGCCGACTTCGTGGGGAATCCTGACCGCGTTGGGACCGGTATTCGGGGTCGGGGATGGGGTATCGTTGACTTTGGAACTATTTTGCATGTACGTATACTTATTTCAAGAAGCTGGTTTGTCAATTTTTTTTGGGTTTTTCGGGGTCGGGGCGGCAGGCGGACGGCGGGTGGGCGTGGGCGGTCCTGGAAGGGGCGAGGTATCGGGCGTATACCCCCGCGAGCACGGCGCTGAGGCGTTCGACTTCCGTGGGATCGATCCGTACTTTCCCGGGATTCTTCTCGTCGCGGGTTTCGGGCGTAGCGACGTATTTTTTGACGATGTCGAAGGCGGACCCCGGGTAGGTAAGCAGGCAGCGGGTCGTGGGGTAGCAGGGTTCGAGGGAATACGATTCGTTCCTCGCGTGTTCGTAGCCCGCTTCGGACAGGGCGGTTTCTATCATGTGGGAGAGCCGGCCGTCCACGTATTCCTGGCCCGTCCGGTCCCCCGTGAGCTGGTTGAGTCGGCGCGGGGCTCCGGAGTAGGCGTTTTCCGCGTATTTTTCGACTCGTTCGCGGGTGAATTCCTCGGCTTTTTCGGGTTCCCAGGTTTCGGTGCGCTCGTTGGAAGCCATGGTGTGCATGTGGATGACGTGGCGGCTCCGCGAGAAGTGCCGGACGATTTCGGCTTGTGCGGCATCGAACGTCGTTTGGAAATCGGGGTTGTGCCAGAGCGGCGGAACCGCCCGGTCGAACGTCCGGTTGAAATCGGCGATGGAGCGGGGGATTTTGACGTCGAGGATGCCGACGGAGAGGCCGGTTGCCGAGAGTTTTTCCCCGAGGGAATGCGCGAGTTCGCGGGAACCGATGTCGGCGTCCATGTAGCAGAAGCGTTCGAGGGCGACGGGGTCGAGGGGGGTGATTTTCGGGAAGTGGGTGAGGTAGGGGGCGTTTGGCGAGAAGAGTTCGGCGTGGGGGAGGAAGATGAGGAGGTCGAGGGGTGGGGGTGTCAGGTGGTCCTTTGTCGGAGAGTTTAGGAGAGTGAGGTGGAGGAGGGGGGAGGACATTTTGGGGGTGTTTGGTGGTTTTTTTGGATTGTAGGGGGGGAGGGGGATTTGTCGAGGGGAAAATATTACTTTTGTTTATTATCTTACCTATCTAATACTTGTTAATCTCCACTTTTTTCAATTGTCCAAATCTCCACCTATTAATCACTAGAATATGCCCATATTAGGTTATAATTTGTAATGGAAAAACAAATACGATAAACTTGATTATATAAAAAAACACGTATCCATGAAATCCCTTGTCATATTATGACGCGCCACAGTAAATACGCAATGGTTTTCTGGAAATTTTAAAGTTTTACACGAATTTTTAAAATCTGAATCCGATAATGAGTTAAATAATTCTTCAGACGTGAAGAATATTTTTCTTACATACTTATATCCGAGTATGGATTCCGCATTCTTGTCGGTTCATTTTGCAACAGCTTGTGAATTAAACAATATTACGTGTAATGAATCTATGTTAAAAAGACATTTTTCAGTACAGAGAATGCTAGCCGGGATTGTTTCTGAAAAAGAAGTTACTTACTATTTAGAATGCTTAAAACCTACAGATGTATTTTCTATACTTGATTTTTTTGAAATTTGGTGAAATACGCTTGAACTTTGGATTGGAAAATTTCCAGAAATTAAAGTGGTATTGAACTGAGATTCTCAAATAATTGAAACATGCAGTGAATATTGGCAACATCAAATGTTTCAAACAATTTATTCGAAATGAATGGAATTTTTGGATGAAGAGTCTTGATATTTGAGCAGTCGTTTAAAGTTTGAACAAAAACAAGATTGAAAATCCAATTTTGTTAGATTCCCAGAACAAGAGAGTGTTGACTTCCCTGAGATAAATGTAGTTAGCCTTTATG
>CAIVSN010000075.1 GCA_903908595.1 uncultured bacterium | reverse complement strand
TGAAGACTCTTTACCAACGATTGTGGAGAATGTGATTTATGTTTTATCGGGAGCAACCAGCAGCGATTTAAAATCCTTTGGTTACTTTAAAAATTACAATGCAAATTATGAGCATGCTATATTAGGAGCTACCTGGACTGCATCGCACGTGGTTCCGAAAGAATTTGCATTGTATGAATTTTATAAAACTGATGAAGATAAAATAAGTGATAAGGAAATGATGGTGGTTGCTAAAATTGCAAAGGCTTTGGTTTTTTTGAACAACGAATATTATTATCACTCAAAAGAAAAATCGGATGAGTATTTAGAAAAGGTGGAAGAGAACAAAGATTATTTTATTAAAAATCCTTTCATGACTATTTTCCCAGAAGCTGCAAAGATAACGCCTGAAAGCCAGTATTATCAATTGCATTGTCTTGGGTACATTATGCGCTCGCTTGCCGAAGAAAAAATGGACATGGAAGACGAGGCAGTTTTTGGCAAGGATGAACTTTACGCGAGATATAGATTCGTTTTGGATAATCTCATTCAAAAATGAGTGTATAAATGATTGCAATATAAGTAATATGTCCAAAACCGTACCGACTTTTAGGGAAACGAAACTGTGAGTTTTACCTATTGAAATGATAGAAAATATTATTTTTGATAATCTTATTCTCACGAAATCATATATTTTTGAAAATTATACCACTTTGGATTTCAACGTAGATACCCTTTTCGTCTTGCACAAAATGCTCTGTGAAAATTTGTATAGCGAGGCTGGAAATTACAGAAAACATAATGTAACAGTGTGAGATTTCGAACCTATCGATTTTTTTAAAGTTCCCATCGAGTTAAAAAATCTTGATCATGATATGAAAGAACGACAAAAGCATTTGGAAACTTCGGAAGACAAGAAGGAGTTTTTGGCTTTTGTTATGTGGAAAATATTATGGGTTCATCCATTTTTTGATTACAATTGAAGAATTGCAAGGCTTTTTTGAGAATTATTTTTACTCAAAAACCATATGAAACTTTCGACTTTCGAATGAGTGAACAGAAAAGATTTTGTAAATGCCATGAAAAAGGCAACTCATGAAAATCTTTTTGACGATATAGTCAAATTACTGGATTAGCTCAACAAATGCGCGAGAGGTTCGCATTTTTCCGGGTCGCAATGGTACATCATCTGATGTTCGGAATATGCGGAATAACGAACCTATATCCGATTCGTAGCGGATTCCTCTATGGACAAAACAGAAAATTCCCGTAATTCCCGGAATGTGCCAATCGGACCTCCGTATCGGGATATTCTCAAGAAAATGCCTTCGGTGCCCGGTATTTCTGTTCTTTCCACTTGCATTCGAACGCGTTCTCGATCCCGGCTCCGATTTCGAGATAATCGATTTTTTCCTGGGCTTTCGTGCGCCAAAACCGTTGCTCGAATCGGAGCTCGTGGTAGGCGATGATTTTCCTCCGTTCGAGGATGAAATAGTTTTCCCAGAGCGCCCCGATATCGCCACGAAGCGACAGCGGATTGAAATTCCTCAGGAGCGCGTTGCGGATGCCGAGATCGTAAAAATAGATTTTTTTCATTTTGACGATTTCTTTCTTTTTGTTCGTCATGTAGGGGCGAAGGCGGAAAACGACGAAACTTTTTTCCAGCAGATCCACGTATTTTTCCACGGTTTGCTGGCTGACTCCCAATTCCCGGGCGAGCGATTGGTAGGATATCTCCGATCCGACCCGGAGCGCGAGCATTTCGAGGAGTTTCGAGAGGATGTCGGGATTCTTGATTTCCTGGAATTCCAAAATATCCCGATACAGCTGGTCGGACACGAGATCCTGGAGTTTGCGGATTTTCGATTCCGCGTCGGGAAACGAAAGGACTTGGGGATAGGATCCGTAGGTCATCGTGGATTCGAAAAGCGTTTCTGCATCCCGCATGCCGGAAGTGGAAACGATTTCTTCGAACGCGATCGGATAGAGGTGAAACACCCGTTTTCGTCCCGTGAGCGGCTCGGAAGTCTGGTCGAGGAGCCCAAGCGTGCTGGATCCGGTGACGATTACCTGTTTTTCCGATTGGTACCGGTCCGCAAGGATTTTGAGGATGTTTCCGACGTCGGGAATTTT
Organism: uncultured bacterium; assembly: GCA_903908595.1. Taxonomy (GTDB): domain Bacteria; phylum Patescibacteriota; class Gracilibacteria; order BD1-5; family UBA2023; genus CAIVSN01. The sequence continues at coordinate 3,087 of CAIVSN010000075.1, read as the reverse complement.
GGAGACGAGCGATTCCACGAGCGTCGTTTTCCCGACCTGCCGGGGTCCGATAAGCATAATGACATCCCCATGGAAGAGGTGTTTCTCGATATTTCCAAGAATGGATCTTTGGTACATACAGAAGTTTTGTATGGGGTAATTCATAAAATTATATGATTTACTTAAGTGAAATAAAATTATTCATACTTTTTCATGGAATACGATAATAATGGGAAACATATTCGAAAGCACCTTGGTTCCTGCGGAGTCCTTGGCCATTCGAATTGGATTTTTCCCGTTTCCCCCTATACTCCCGATTTCCCAGCCCCATGCCCAAACCCCACAAATTCCAGAATTTCCAATTCCCGCTGATTCTCGCGACGGCGTTTCTCGATATCCTTGGAATCGCGTTCCTGATCCCGATCCTGCCGTTTCTCATCCGCGACTACGGGATGAGCGGGGCGTGGGTCGGCTATACGCTCGCCATCTTTTCGCTCGGGATGTTCCTGGGCGGCTTCGTGTTCGGGAAGCTTTCCGACCGGTACGGGCGGAAGAAAATGCTGATTCTGACGAGTTTTTTCAATGTCCTCGGGTATTTGACGGTAATTTTCGCGCCGCATTTCCTCATTTTCGCGCTCGGGCGGTTCGTGGCGGGGCTCGCGGGGTCGGGCATCGGAATTACCCAGGCGTACGTTTCGGATATTTCTTCTCCGGAAACCCGCACCAAGCAGATGGGGCTGATCGGGGCGATGTTCGGGCTCGGGTTCCTGGTCGGGCCGGGAATCGGCGGAATCATTTCCACGATTTCGTACACGGCGGTCGGAGTGGCGGGGCTCGCGGCAGCGAGCGTCAACCTCCTCCTGATCGTCCTGTTCCTCCCGGAGCCCAAAAAGCACGTTCCCGTCGACGGGGTCCACCTGGTACCGGGGGAACGGACGAAACTCATGATGTCGCTCTTCATTCTTTCTTTTGCCGTTACGGTCGCGTTTTCGCCGATCCAAGCCATTAATTCCCAGTATAACGTCGATCTGTTCCATTTCACGTCGAAGCAGATTTCGTACGTGCTGATGCTGGTCGGGTTCACGAGCATCGTATACCAGGCGTTTCTGATCAAGCACGTCCAGAAGTATCTCAAGGAGGTGTCGATGATCCGCCTCGGGCTTGGGCTGTTGCTCGTGGCCTTCTGTTTTCAGGCGGTCAACCGGAGCGAATTCTGGCTGTGGGCAATCATCCCGCTGTTCCCGCTCGGGTTGGGGGCGGTCCAGCCCGCGATCGGTTCGCTCGTGGCCCGCGACGCGGGGCATTCGGCCGGGAAATACCTCGGGATGAACAATTCGTACATGAGCCTCGGGAATATCGCCGGGCCGTTCCTTGCGGGGTATCTGTATACCCATTCGATTTTTTTGCCGTATTGGGCGAGCGCGGGACTGTTCGCGGCAATCCTGGGGACATCGTTCGTTTTGTTGAAAGAGGAGGGGGCGGGGTAGGGGGAATTGAGTCGATGATATCTTTGAAGATGTTTTCCTCTTCGGAAACGAGTAGGGCCCCTTCGGCGAGTTTGAGGTCTTGATCCGTTTCCCGAAATCTCGGGCGCACTATTTTCGGGGAAATAAAACCGGTTGTCCGTCGTCAAATTTTGAAAAAAATGTTCCTTTTCATACAATGCGTGAAACCCTGCCTATGGAATTTTCTCGAAACACGGGGTTATAGTAACTTGTATTCCCAAATCGGCATATGGAAAACGAATTTTTTGGAAAGGAGGATATGCACGGGATTCGTACCTCGAACAAGAAATATCTCGCAAAGAAAAAAAGACGAAAAGAGAAACTCGCGACATCCGAGCGAATGGCGGAGGAAATGGATCCGCTGCTCTTTATTCAAGACGACGGGAAACGGGAAAAATGGCGGGTTGCCGAAATACGCCAGGGATCGACACGGCGTATATTTGAGTGCCTATCTCTCCAGACAAATGCTTCAACAACCGTTGATCTCGCCCGTAACCATCCTCTTTTCGATCAGGTGGTCATCGGAGATCGCGTCTCGATTGAACATGAAAAAATCGATGGGATCATTGTGCGTGACAATTTGCTCGCCCGCTTCCGGGGGGATCAGAACAGATTTTCCCTTCACTCGCGCCTGCTCCAGCCAATTGCCGCGAATCTCGATGCCGTCGTCATCGTCGCTTCCGCAAAAGATCCGGCATTTCAACCCGGCTTCATCGATCGGTATATGGTGCTGACGGAGCAATCGGGAATTTCTCCCATCATCTGTATCACGAAAAGCGATCTGGCCCCAATAAGCGATCCGATTCTCGCTTGGTATGAGAAACAACTGGGCATTCCGGTCGTGCGTACTTCGGCGGTTTCAAAAGAAGGAATCGAAAATCTCACGGAAGCCATACAGGGCAAGACCGTGGCTTTCGTAGGGAAAAGCGGAGTAGGGAAGTCCTCGCTCATCAATCTCCTCCTTGGGGGAGACGTCATACGAACTTCCCACGTGAGCGAAAAATGAGGACAGGGCCGACATACCACTTCCGCTTCGAAGCTGCACGCTTGGGCGGCGGATTCGTATATCGTGGATACCCCCGGGATCCGATCCCTCGATTTTCTCGAAATGCCTCCCGACGAACTCCGGCTCTACTTTCCGGAATTTCAAGAATTCGCACCGGCCTGTCATTATTCCGATTGCCTTCATCGTCATGAACCGGATTGTTCCGTCAAAGAAGCCGTAAAAAATGGCGCGATACACGATTTTCGGTATCGGACGTATATACGGGTTTTGGAAGAAGCTATTTAGATTATCCTGTTTCCGTTGAAAAAATGGATAAAGTTACAAAAAAATCATAATATTCCCGTATTTCTGAATTTCCGATAACTTCTCCCAGTGGGATTTTCCCAAAAAACGGCCCGTATCGAACGGGCCGTTTTTCGTGCGCTTCAATCCTTCCTAACACCCCTTCCCCCGGAAAAATTCCACGAGCCCGTCCATCTTCACCGTTTCCTGGGTTCCCGTGTCGCGGTCGCGGACGGTCACCTGCCTTTGTTCGAAGTTTTCGCTGTCGACGCAGATGGCATAGGGCATTCCGGCCTCGTCGGCCCGGTAGTACCG
>CAIVSN010000074.1 GCA_903908595.1 uncultured bacterium | reverse complement strand
CTTCAGGGAAGCCATAAGGAAATTCTTCGGCGAGGATTTCCACCTATATCGCGAGAAACTCAAAACGTTCATCACGGGCAATTTCCATATGATCGGATCTTAGGGAAAAACCGGGAAACCAATTCCCGTTGGGTATATGATGAGTATAAATGACAAATCAAGCTTATCGTTTCGGGAAGTTCCTCGTTTTACATAGATAAAAATTTTAAGGATTCCCTTGCCGGGAGAAAAGTTCTCCTTGAAATGCATACGTTGAATTTTTACGAGTTCCTTCATTTTCGTGGGTATGATAATTTCGTTCAGATATTGCGGAAATGAACGGAACATATGCCGCTTCTCTACAAAAAAGATATCCTTTCGCTCTATCATGAGTATATGATATTCGGGGGATATCCCGATGTCGTTCTTGCACCGACTTTGCAAAAAAAGAAAGACTGTCTGGAAGAACTGGCTCTGAGCTATATTAAAAAAGATATTTTTGAAGCAAAAATTGAGTATCGGGAAAAGTATCTCTTCATTCTCAAGATTCTTGCAAATCAGATAGGAAATCTTCTTAATCTCCATGAAATCGCGAATACTGTCAATCTTTCCGTATCCACCGTTGAGAATTATATTTATATAATGCGGAAATCATACCACATCATTACGGTCAAACCATTTTTCTCAAACATACGGAAGGAACTTACCAAAATGCCCAAGGTCTACTTGTATGATACGGGACTCAGGAATTATTTCATCAATAATTTTGAAAGTTTCGATGAGCGGCTCGACAAATGAGGACTTCTTGAAAATCTTGTATTCAAAAATCTTACAAAAACATACGGGATGGACGATATCCGATTTTGGAGAACGCAAAACAAGAATGAAGTTGATTTCATTGTGAACGAAAAACATGCCATTGAGGTAAAAACGAATATGCAATCTTTTGATCCGAGAAAATACGCATTATTTATGGAGAATTATCCAGATATCCCTCTTGAGTGTATTGACCTTGAGGCGAGTTTGGATATTTTGAATCCATTATAGATACATATCGAGTGGTCATCTTTTCTGGACGATTGCATATTCCATATCCTAACTTCGAAAAAATGAAATTCCAAGAATGCATCGATTTGCTCGGAAAGCCCATAAACGACGTTCAAGTCGTCGCTTTCCTAGAAAAATACGGTTATACGTATCCAAAAAAGGATACCGTCTCCAATCGAAAAAATGCTTCCGAAAGAAGTTATTGGATTGAACACAAAAAATTGAAAATCAATCTTCTTTGTGACGCCGATATCAAGAATTCAAGATATCCAGCATTGCAAGCCGGTACGAAAGGTTTGTTTTATCCACTCGTATCCGAATTCAGATTTCAAGATGACAAAACCATTTCCGACTTTCCATACGGCCTTCATTTTGGGCTGTCCTATGACGAAATAGTCGGCATATTGGGACAGCCAACTTGCAAAAGCAGCGATGCCACAGCGGCTTGGTTAAATGATGACGGGTCTGAAAGCTGGTTTCAATGGAATGTGGAAATCGATGCGGGACGAGAAATTCATTTCGAAATAGAGTTTTGGCCGGAAGATTCTTGCATAAGGGACTTCGTTCTTCGTATTAGGGAAGATTATGTATTGTTTCGTCTTTATGATGTTTTAAAATACGAAACTTATGATATGTATATCGATACGATCAATAACTGCAAGACGGCAGATTTGATGTTCCTGCGATGGGCCGTCGAAAAAGGATTTATGTTCGAAACGGCAAATAACAGGGATGTGATTCAGGATATTAGAAATGGCAAATCAACCGTCTTCGGGTATCTCAAAAAATTGGAGAGGGGATATGTAGCACTCGAAGATTTTTGACAAAACAAAGAAGCCATTCGTAGATACTTACAGAATTTGAATGGAGACAATATCAATTGTTACAGTGAATTCGTGAAAATTTTCTTATCAAACAAAGCACTGCTCGCCAACTATTTGGGAAAAGAGGCGCAATCGGAGCTCGATACGGTAGAATTCAACGAAGAGAATTATCGGAAAGTCAAAGCCGTATTGGATGCCAAGGGGTTTTAGGCTCCCGTACTGAACCGGGTTTGTTTCCTTGCACACGATCGTCAAATGCTTGAAAAAAAACTCGTATTTATGCAATACGAGTTTTATCAGATCCGCTCGATCCCTACAGCTTTTGCATTTTTTTGGTTCTCTTGTCCAGCTTGTATATTTCCGCCGTATTTCAATAATCGGGGGCATAGTAAAAATACCAAGCTCACTTTCCCGATGCGAATCATCCTATCGGTCTATCCGGCAGGAGGTTCTTGGTATTTTTGTACCGGAACATTTCCTTGTTCGTAGACACATCGAAACCGATGACGGTCAAGGCTACTCAGTACACTAATGCGGGTTCTCTTAACGAGACGATCAGGGAATTGCCAACCAGAGTATCAATTTCGTAGTAATCCTCCGGAGTCTTGTCAATGTCGTTCATGGCGGCAATTTTTTTTGCCTTCTTCGTCTTACAATTGTACGTATAGAGCTCGGAACGTTCATTCGATACCTTGCCGTTCGATACGCTACTGATTTTCACAACGTAATACAGGCTATAGTATTCGTTCGGATCCATCGGTCATTCCGGGATCGAAGCGGAATTGAATTCCTTCCATACTTGATCGACGTAGGCCGTAGCGTCCGGATACGAGACCCGAGGCGATTCCTGAAGCAACCCGATTTTGGTCTCGTCCGCGCAGATCCTATCGGTATCTTCCCCGGCAAAAACCGAAGAAACGCCCACGAGCATAAAACCGAGCAACGCGATGGCAAATTTGGTCATTTGGATACAG
>CAIVSN010000073.1 GCA_903908595.1 uncultured bacterium | reverse complement strand
TCGGCTTTCGGATTTTTGACCGTGCCTAAAAAATCGAGAAAGGGGCGTTTTTCGGGACTTTGGGAGACAGAAGGCATTGACTTCCTCGTTTTTATGGTTTTGGATTGTCGGATTCGTGTGTTCGTGGGATTTATGGGCTAAACCTTCTCCGTCTCCCAATCCCCCACGTTCCTCGCGGCGGCGTCGAAGTCGAGCCCGATCAGGAACACTTCCCGATCCCCGCCCCGGTATTTTTCCGCGTAGTTCCGGTCCCGGATCTGCGCCAGTGCCTTCCCGCCTTTCCCTTCCACCTTGAATTCCACGACATACACGTACTTCCCGTAAAATAGCGTGAAATCTATCCGTCCCCTGTTGGTGAAGTCCCTCCGCCACGAACCCAATCCCCGTGTACGCCACGAACGCGTACAGCACGCTCCCGTAAAACCCCTCGTACTTGCTGATGTCGTTGTTGGTGTAGTTGGAGTACGGTATCCCGGCGAATATCTCCCTGACGATCTCGACATACGAGGCGACGTCCCCGGACGAGAGCGACCGGTGGAGCCTTTTGAGCTTGTCGAGCTTGAAATCGGGGTCGGTAAACCGGAAATAGTCCCGTATGAGACCGTCATGCAGACTGCTCCGCACTTCCTCGTTCGGTATGCCCAAGGTATACGTCGTCCACGTTCCGAGCATACGGGTACCCTTGATCGCGAGGTACCCCGTCTGGAACATGATCGTACCCAGATCGATTCGGTCCACGTCGAAACTGTCCACGATCTCGCCCCCGACCTCCAGGTTTTCCAAGTCCGTCAGGCGGAACCCTTCCCCGCGCCGGTTCATGAGCTTCGCGAGGAACGTCGGGGTCACGGAGGAAAACCAGGAGTTTCCGTACGCTTTTTTTTGGAGAAAAAGTTCAGGAGCCCGAACGGGTTGTAGAGCGTTTCCGTCACGTTTCAGAAACTGTACCCGCCATAATACGCCTCCATTTTCTCCATGTCCACCCCGTCGAGATATCCTTCCGGTCAGAAATTCTGCACGATCTCCGGGAGCGTGTACCCGCAGATCGCGTTGTACCTCCGGTCTATGGTGATGTCCTCCAGGCTGTTGAGCCCGCCGAACATGGATGCCGTGGGGAACTTCGTGACCCCCGTGAGCATGACGAACTTCAGGTGTTCGTCGGCTCCCTTGATGACCGAGTAGAAGCCCCGGAGCTGGTTCCGCACTTCGTCGCCCGCTTCCGGATTCTCCATCATGTCGAGAATGGGCTGGTCGTATCCGTCGACGAGGACCACCGCTCGGCGGCCGGTTTTCCCATGGAGTTTTATATCCAATAGGAATTGGTTTTCGGTATTTTACGGTTACGGATTCGGAACAGGTTTTATTTTTCTTCTTTCGGGAGCTTATCGGCAATAAGTGACCGGAGAAAAAAATGAAAAATGTCCGAATGCGTGACTGGAAAAACCGGGAAGCCAATTCCTATTGGGTATATGATCAGATCCCGGAAGCGCAATGCCGGAAGACTCTCCCCGAGTTCGTTCACGTTTATGCCGTTGGTTTCGCAGTTTTCCCCGAGGCTATCGTTCAGGGACTGCTCAAGCGCTTCCGGGGTGTCGATTGACTCGTCCCCGAAGACGATGCTGATGACCGGATATTTCGCCTCCCAATCCCATTTGTCGCAGATGTGCCGTCCCTCGAACAGCTCTTTCTTCCCCTCGAAGAGGCACTTGATGGTGTCGCAGAGCAGGGATTTCCCGAAGCCGCGGGGTCGGACGAACAAATACCGGTCCCCCCGCTGCACGAGATCGAGAATGGAGGCGGTCTTGTCAACGTAGGCCATGTCGTTTCCTTCGCGAAGGGAGGCGAACGATTGTTTTCCGATGGGGGAGCTGTTTCATGGTGTGGTAGGAAAGGTTCTTGCGTGGGCGCATTATAGCCGATGCGGGAAATATGCCAAAAGGAAAACAGGGGCTGGGAGAACTGATTTGGCGTGGCGCCCGAAGGGAAGAAAGGGTTGCAAAAGGGTGGGCGGATCGCGCCTGTCAATCCCCCGGCTATGGCTACGAATTCGCATCTTGAGAATTGAAAAGCTACGGAAATCCTCTGTTTTCCATGTGCCGGGAGGGTCTTTTGGGCAACCGTCAGAAACGATATTGTTTTGAGCACGGCATATCCTTGGGGTATGGAGGGATTGAGGGCTGCTGCAGGTCAGCGTATCCGCGTGATTCCCAAGGGCAATGCTGAAAAACTGGGAGCGTAAGGAGCGATGAGATAAAAAAATGCGCAGTTGGATTTGCAACTCGAAAACATATCGGATATACTTCTGGACAAGAATTATTTCCATTAAACACATCGCTTATGAAAGACCTCATAAAAAACAACCTACTAAGTCTACTCGTCGTCACATTGGTGGGGACTGGGATCGCGTATGCAGCGGTACAGAATATTACCATGACGACACAGACGGCAGCAGACGGGGATATAATCACAAAGGATTGGGTGAATGCTGTGAATAGCAAGGTCAATACGGTCGGCGCGTCTGGGTCAAGTCCGTCGTGTGTTTGACTCGTGAGGGCTTATTATGGGGGAGTGTCAGGCGCAATGGGTACGGAAACTACCGGGATGGTTTGTATCTGGGGGGATGGGAAATGTAAAGTGCTTGGTTCTAATGCAGCAGCAGGAGGTAGTAGCGCAGCGAATGCTATGATTTATGAATTGGTTGATCTACAGAATAATAATTGGAAGGATTGTGACCCTGCGTTATAATACACAGGTACCTGGCAAGTAATTCCGTATCAATCCCCCAATGGTCACCCATTGGGGGATTTTTTCTCCCATTCCCCCTACCCGCCCCCATTTCATCGCATTTCCCTCCTCATCTCTGCCAACTCCTCCCGGAGCCCGGATATTGCGAGTGACATTTTCTGGATTTCCCGATATATCAGCAAGTTGGAGAGGTTTCCGGTCTTCGGCTCCCGGCGTTTCCCTTCGCTGTCCGGCCGCTTACCCGCAGGTTTCGGATTTTTCCGACTATTTTTCCGGTCATATTCCCGCTTGATGTCCGCGAGCGATCGGAGTCAGAGCTCTCCGAGATACGCGTTGTTCAGGAGGAGGTTGTTGATCCGGTTCGTTTGGTGCGACTTCGTGTGCTGGAGCTTCCTCCGGACCCGGGATCGCACGAAGCGGTCGAGGCCCTCGAAGGTCCCCAGGCATTCCGCTATCTTGTAGAAGTGCCCGAATCCCAGGATAAGCCGGTTGGTCTTCGCGATGAGCTTCTTATCGCCCATGCCGTTCCGGAGGTCCGTCATCGTGGCGATTTTTGCCCGGAACCCTTCGGTTTTGCGCCCGTCGATCCCGAAGTATCCGCCCTTGAATTCGAACCCCAGATACCTGAGCGGGTCTTTCCCGAGCCTTCATTGGGCGGATTTCCCAACGTTCGTTTCGAGCCGCAGGGATTCCAGGATCGGCGTGACGATCGTCCGGACGATGGTTTCTCCCCGTTCTGCTTTCTCGAAGAAGATCACGAAGTCGTCCACGAACCTCAGGTAGGGGATTCCGCTTTTTTCGAAGGCGCTTTCGAGCCGGTAGGGGTAGAGTTCCGCGAGCAGCCTCGCGAGCCCGCTCCCGAGCGCGAGTCCCCGGCTCCCGTAGGCGGATTCGCCCCGGAGGATCGCCGGCAGCCGTTCCAACAGGCCTTCCATGGCGCCGGAAGGGGGTTTCCCGTTCAGCGAACGGTAGGCATTGCGTAACTCTTCGATCAGGAGCCCGTGATCGACGGAGGGATAGTACTTCGCGAGGTCGAAGGCGTAGAAGCAGTTCGATTTTTTGGAATGTTCCCGGATTCGCGCCAGATAGTCAGCGGGCCGGGCGTTCCCGAGGGAAGTGATGCCGAGGATCTGCCGCCGGAGGATTTTGCCCCGGAAGACGTTTTGGAGGTACCGGGTTTCTTCCGGGTAGGCTTGCTTGCTCCGGCAGTAGGGGAGGGGTTTCATGGGGAAAGGGGGTTGGGAATGGGCGGGGAGGATACGTCCGGTGGATTGCCGTCCGTGCGCATCGTACGGATAATCATTCTCACGGCTATGCGACATTCTCCCAGCCACGCGAATCCCCGCCCCCCGATTTCCCTTTTCCCCGAAAATCCGTACCATGTGGCCCCGTATCCGATTCCCCCCATGAACAACCGGCGGTTCGTCCTCCTCGTCAGCCTCCCGCTCGCACTCTGAGCCTTTTTCCTGACCCGGCATTTCTTTCCCCCCGCCCCCCGCGTCCCGCCCCCCAAAACGGCAACCCGCCTCTACGACGCGACCAAGTGCGACGTCCGCGCCGAGTCGTACGCCGTCAAGGGATTCAGCATGGAGCCGATGATCCGTAACAAGTCCGTCATAACGCTCCGCATGAACTGGTACAATTGCGCCAACCACGCGCCCCGATCCTCCGACGTCGTCGTCTTCGAGAACCCGTTCACCCGGGAACGCGTCATCAAGAAGCTCTCCATGGTTCCGGGGGATCGCGTGGAGGTCGACCGGGCTTCCCGGACCGTCAAGCTCAACGGTACCATTTTCGCGAATTCCAAGGGAACGGTCTACGAATTCGCCGAAAGCGAGCTCAAGTGGTTCGACATCTACGTGAAGGAGGGGATCCTGATGTCCGGCGTGTACTTCCTGTTCTGAGACAACGTGCGGGGCTCGATCGATTCCCGGGCGTACGGGCCGGTGAGTTTGGAAGGAATTCTGGGGAAGGTAGATCTTTAGGGGCCCTGGCAAAATGCCACGTCATGTCCGTGATTTCCCCTTGCATTTAAAACTAGCACCTATATAATACAAGTGCTAGTTTTATAAATACCCCCACCCATGCAATCCCAATTCATCCCTCCCGAGTCCGATTCTCCCGCATCCATGCTCGACAAGTACACGATCAACCTCGTCGAGGAAGCCAGAAACGGCAAGATCGACCCCGTCATCGGCCGGGAAAACGAAACCCGCCGGACCATCGAGATCCTCTCCCGCCGGACCAAGAATAACCCGGTCCTCATCGGGGATCCCGGAGTCGGCAAGACGGCCATCGTCGAAGGCATCGCCCACCGCATCGCGCAGGGCGAAGTACCGGAGAACCTCAAGCACGTCGCCATCCATTCCCTCGACATCACCGGGCTTCTCGCCGGGGCCAAATACAAGGGCGAATTCGAAGAGCGCATCAAGGGACTTCTCTCCCAGGTCGAAAAAAGCGACGGGGCGATTATCCTGTTCATCGACGAAATCCACATGATCGTCGGCGCCGGGGGCGGGGAGGGGAGCGCGGATGTCGCCAACATCATCAAGCCCGCGCTTTCTCGTGGCCGTATCAAGGTCATCGGGGCCACGACCGTCGTCGAATACCGCAAGCACATCGAGAAAGATTCCGCGCTCGAACGCCGTTTCCAGCCGATTCTCGTGGACGAGCCGAGCCGCGACGATGCGGTGGCGATTCTCCGGGGCATCAAGGAGCGCTACGAGACGTTCCACGGCATCGAGATCACCGATCAGGCCATCGTGGACGCGGTCGATCTGTCGATGAAATACATCGCGGACCGGCGGCTTCCCGACAAGGCCATCGACCTCGTGGACGAAGCGGCGGCGAGCGTCAAGACCACCATCGCTTCCAAGCCGGCCGAGCTGGAAAGGTTGGAAAAGGAGCTGCGGACGCTCGAAATAGAAAAGGCCGCGCTCGATCGGGAGAAAAATATCCCCAAGGAACGCCTCGAGGATCTGGGCGCGCGGCTCAAGGTCCTCCGCGAATCCGTCAAAGCCAAATCGGACCTCTGGAAGCGCGAACGCGAAGTCCTCGCCCGCAAAGAAACCATCAAGGCGAAGCTCGAATCCCTCAAATTCCAGGCTACCGCGAAGGAACGCGAGATGGATTTCCAAGAAGTCGCCCGCATCCGTTACGGCGAAATCCCCAAGCTGGAGCAAGAGCTTGCCACGCTCGAAAACGACCTGTCCGAATCCCGGAAAGCCGGTTCGCAGATGCTCCGGGAAACCGTGGATTCCGCAGAAATCGCGCAGGTAATCTCGAAGTGGACGGGGATTCCCGCCGGAAGGCTCGGGCAATCCGAGCGCGAACGGATGCTGGGCTTGGCCGACTCGCTCAAGCTCCGCGTCATCGGGCAAAACCAGGCGATCGAGACGATTGCCAAATCCATCCTCAGAAACAAAACCGGCATGGGCGACCCGAAGCGACCCATCGGCTCGTTTCTCCTGCTCGGTCCCACCGGGGTCGGGAAAACCGAAACCGCGAAGGCCCTCGCGGAAGCGCTGTTTTCGCAAGAGGAAGCGCTGATTCATATCGATATGGGGGAATATAGCGAGGCGCATTCCGTCGCGCGGCTCGTCGGGGCGCCTCCCGGATACGTCGGGTTCGAAGAAGGTGGGCAATTGACCGAAGCGGTCCGCAAGAAGCCGTATTCGGTCGTCCTCTTCGACGAAATCGAGAAGGCGCACCCGGAAGTGTTCAAGGTATTTCTCGAAATCCTCGACGAAGGGCACCTCACGGACGGGAAGTGACGGAGGGTGAATTTCAAGAACACGCTCATCCTGATGACCTCGAACGCGATTACGGAAATTCCGGAGGGATTTCATGGGGGAAATGGCGAGAATGCGGAGGGGCGGGATGAGGAAGGTCAGATTGGAAAATTCCACAGCAGCGGTTCGAATGCCTCGGATTCGGAATCCCGCAACCGCCTCATGAAAGAATTGACCAAATGGTTCCGTCCCGAATTGCTCAACCGGATCGACGATATCGTCATGTACCGACCGCTCTCCGAAATCGGGGTCCAAGCGATTGCCGGGAACGAGCTGGAAAAAATCCGGGTTCGGATGGAAGGGCAGGGGACGCGCCTGGATTTCGACTCCGATATCGCGGAATGGATCGCGAAGATCGGGTACGATCCCGTTTACGGGGCGCGGCCGCTCAAGCGGGCGATCAACCGGGAAATCCTCGACCCGATCGCGACGTTTCTCATGGGGAAAGCGGAGGCGGTCGATACGGTGCGGGTTTCGCTTGTGGAAGGGGAGGTTCGTATAGCATAATTGAAAAATCTGGCTAAGTTTGAATGACATCAACCCCAAACCCATATTTTCAATTCCAAAGATATACCCAATAGGAATTGGTTTCCCGGTTTTTCCAGTCACATATTCGGACATCTTTCATTTTTTT
>CAIVSN010000072.1 GCA_903908595.1 uncultured bacterium | reverse complement strand
TTTTTGTCTTGTGTATTCATGATTGGTTAGGGACTTGCCTGATTAATGGTTAAATTTTGAGGAGAATATGTGAATCTCTAAGGAAACGTGAAGATTCCTACTCTCCGAAAACCTGCGAGAGATGGACCCTGCCTCACGATATGACTACCCCGATTCCGACCTTGGACCAATCGCCGAGCATATTGGCCCGGTGGCCCGACGACAGGCTCAATCCCGCCTGCAGGAAGGAAGCGCTCACGGTCCCGCCCGCGACGTTTTCCCCGATGGACTGGGCAATGTCGATTCCGACGCGCTTTCCCGTATCCCGGATGTAGACCCCCTCGGAATCGACATGCCCTACGTAGTCGTTGTCCGACATGTCCTGAGCCTTGATCTGGGCGAGCCGGGAAAGCGTGGGATCGAGTTGCAATGCCGGCAATCCGGCCTGTTTGCGGACCGCGTTAATGGAATCGAAGACTTGATTCGACGCTCTCGTCGCGTCGGTTTCTATCGCCCGGTTCGAAAAATCGTATTCGTTCGGGAGAATGGCGAGCACGTCCCCATGGAGCACGGGTTCGATGATGGCCGCGAATCCGGTGTCATAGTTCACTTCCACGAGATACACCCCGTCGTCGGTCAAAGGATAGGAAAACGATGCGCCTTTGGCGGTGGACAATTTGTTCGCGCTTCCGACGTGGTCGGCCCCGAAGGCCACCTGGTCGACTTTCCCGGAAGGGGTGATGATTTCCACGGAAGCGAGAATTTTCTGGGAACTTTCCTCGTCGAGGACGAAGTGCACCTTGCCGTCGGCAACCCAGCTCCGGAAGGCGATATGGTGCTCGGGAGCGTAGAGCGGAACGAGTTTCATCTGCTTGGAAAACGGCTGGGAAGACACCGTGTACGTATCGTGGGAATACGCCGTGGAACTCTTCCTCGCGGTAACCGTGACGTTCGCGAGCTGCCCGTTCTCGAAGCCCCGGAATTCGTTCGGGAGGAACGCGATTTTTCCCATGCCCGTCCGGCTGACCTTTTTGTCGCCGGCCTCGACGCTCACCGATCGGAACCGGGTATCGGGAACGTTTCCGATCGTTACGACATGGATGGCCGTCAGATCTCCCGCTTCCCTCCGCTCGGTTTTGACATCCGTTACGGAGTCCGTGGGTGCCGCGCCGAAAAACTGCTTGCCGTCGAGGACTTTCGGATCCAAAACCGTAAATCGGAGCGATCTCACTCCCGAGAACGAGCGGCCGGAAGCCACCACGAACTGGTATTCCCCGACTTCGGCGAGCGGATACAGGTATTCGAAGCGGGCCCCTTCGGCATTGTCCAGGCCGTACGAGATTTTCTTGCCGCTCGGGGCAATCAGGTAGATGAGGGTCTCCGTCTCGCCGTTGGTCGTCTGGCCGGAAATCCTGAGGGTTTCGTTCGGGAGGTAGATATTCGGGAGGTTCCCGTCCATCCGGATGCCGATTTCGGAGAAATACTCCCTGGGGAGGAATTCCTTTGCCAAATCGTCGGGAACGGTTCCGAGCGCGTTGACGGATCCCGTAAGCCGACCCCGGGAAATCGGGGCCAGGGTAGAGAAACCCGTCGTGGTCAGATCGACGATATCCGGATGCTTGGCGCAATTCGGACGGTCGTTGGCCTTGACGATCACCCCGGTATCGCCGGATCTCAGCTGGAGGAGCGTATTGTACGGGACGTTGCACCTCGCCGCGGAAAATCCGGCCTGGCGGAACGTATCCCCGTTGGAAGTCCCACGCCCTTCCGAATCGTCGGAATAGTAGAGGAAATCCGCTGGCGCTGCCCCCTCCCAGGCCGTAGGTTCGGGGACGAACTTCGGAACGTTCGGCGTCGCGACTCCGGTAGTCGGTGCCGTCGGGGTGACGGGCGCGGTAGCCACTGCCGGTTTCCGCGTTTTTTTGACACGGAGCAATTCCGCGTCCAACGCTTTGACAGAGCGAACAATCAGCTTTTCGTACAGGTTCCGCTTGGCCTTGGTCTTGGCTTTGGCAAGGTTCTTGTACGCGAGCGCGATTCGGTTTTCCAGGGTGGAGATTTTGCGGCTCGAAGTGATTCCGAGTTCTCTATACTGGGTTTGATACGAAAGCACCGTGGTATCGTACCGCGCGGAAAGCTCGGTATTTCCCGAGAAATTCACTGCGGGAAAAGCGGATGCCTGAGAGACGGAAGCGAGAAATCCCACCAAAACTACGGCAATAAAAATGGGATTGGTTCTTGAATTTTTCATAGTCGTATGATAACTGATGTTTCCAATATGGGAAACGGAATTTGCAAAAAGAGTGGTTTCGTACTCCGTTTCCCGAAAAAAAGATGCCTCGGGAAAACCGTGACATCCTAATTCATACGCATTAAGATTTTTTTAATGGGCACTCGAAATATCCGACCTATTTGACGATCTTGGATTTCGCCATGCCTTCCTTGTAGAGCACCACTTGGTTCCTTCCTCCGATTTTTCCCGCGTACATGGCGTCGTCGGCCCGTTGGAAAAACGTGTTCAGATTGACGTGCTGGCCATGGAAACTGCTCGGCTTGATCTCGCTGACGCCGATGGTCACGGTAACTTTGAAATCGTGTCCGGCCCCGCTTTCGAAAACGAAACTCTGGATCACCTCCCGAATTCGCTCCGCGAGGACTCTTCCCCCGTTGGCATCGGTTTCTTCGAGAAACAACACGAACTCTTCCCCGCCCCATCGGCAGACGGTATCGACCTTTCTCGGAAAATACGAGAATTCCGAAGATATGTTCCCGTTCTTCAGGAGGTCGCCGATCTTTTGCAATACCATGTCCCCGATGAGATGCCCCAGCTTGTCGTTGACGCTTTTGAAATTATCGACATCCAGCACGCAGATACAACCGTGCAGCTTGTTCCTCTTGGTCCGCTCGAAACTTTTCTGGAAAAGAAGCTCCCCGTATTCTTTGCGGAGCAGCCCCGTCAGTTTGTCGTGCTGCGTGGTAATGAGCTCCGTTTCCATGCTTTCGAGCTGCTTTTTGATAGTGAGGACTTCCTGTCTTGCCAAAATGACCTCTTCCTCGTAGATGATCGCTTTGAGGCGATCGTAAAATATCTTGATGACTTCCCCCATCTTGTTGTCGGGAATTTCGTTCTCCGTATGGTGATCGTCAAGCAACAGAAAGCCGATGGGCTCGTTTTTCGAATTGCGGAATACCAGGACGGCATCCACCCCGCCGTCTTCGGAATCCGAAGGGCAAAGGTACGCCAAATCCCCGTTGTTCGTATATTCTATCGCCTCGTCGAACTGTCGGCGGAGCGCGGCAAGATTTGAACTCGGATGGAGTTTTCCGCTTTCGTGCAAGGTGATCGTCTCGTCGCCCTTGATCATCCAGATGCCGGCATAGTCCATTTGCAGGTAGCTCTGGAGCAACGCGAGCGAATCCCGGATAATCGTGTACCTTTGGAACTCGGGCTTTTCGTCCTTGCGCATGAGGACGTTCTTCTGGATATCCAGAAGCGACTCCGAAAAAACGTCCTTCGCCTCGCTGATTTCCTCCAATTCCGAAAGATTCTTGAGGATATTCTCGATGAGTTCGCACGTCCGATTCGACACGGTGATGCTGCAAAAATTCTCGAACGCGCCCTCGGGCTTCCTTTCGGAAATCGTGAAGAGCAAGCGCTCGATATGGGACCTGGCTTTTTGGAAAAGCGCATGCGTCGCTTCGGTTTGTCAATACGTGTCCGTATTGGAATGGGGAGTGAAGTGCACTTGGAAACTCGACAGGAGTTCCGGTCCGATCCCCGAGGATGGTACGGGCCTGGTAATTTCTCCATTCATTTCCATCGGAATCAGCAACGGGGCGAGGCTTTTTGAATTCATGGGGAGGAATTTCGTATGGATACCATTCGTTTATATAGGAGAATGGCCATTTGTCAAAATAGACCACTGCAAAACGCGAACTCCTCGACCCTGTCGCCCACGGTCGGATTATACCCAATTCCTATTGGATATAATCCCGGCACACGCTCGTTGAATTTGAAAAATTAATTTCGGATTGCCGGATATCGGATATACTGTGGCGTTGATTTCCGTCGTTATTTTTTCCTCCATGTTTCCAAAATCCCGATTCGTCCTGCTTGGTTTTCTCTGACTCGCCGTCCTGTGAGGCCTTTGGGCGAGCTTCGCGACGGACTTGTTCAGAAGCCCTCCGGAAGCCACGGGAACGGCTCCCCGCCGCGCCGCGCTCCCCGTATCCGAAGGTTCTGCAGGAACCTCCTGCCGCATCGTCGCGCTCGGCGACAGCCTCACGGCCGGATACGAGCTCGACCCGTCGAAGGCCTACCCCGCAGCGCTCGAAAAGCGGTTGCGCGAGAACGGATATCCGTGCACGGTCGTCAACGGCGGGATTAGCGGGGATACCTCCAAAGCCCTGCTCGACCGACTGGATTTCACGCTCGGGAACGAGCGCTACGACCTGGCCCTGCTCGTCGTCGGGGGCAACGACGGCCTCCAAACCCTCCCCGTCGAAGATTTGCGCAAAAACATCGGAATAATCCTCGACCGCCTGGAATCGAAAAAAATCCCCGTGGTTTTTGCCGGCATGCAAATCCCGAACAACGCGGGCTCGTACGCCCAGGCTTTCAAGGCCATCTACCCGGAAATCGCGGCCGAGCGGGGCCCCCCCTACTATCCGTTCTTTCTCGAAGGAGTGGCCATGGACCCGAAGTACAACCTGTCCGACGGCATCCACCCGAACCCCGAAGGATACTCGATCATCGCGGGGAATCTCTACGAATTCCTCAAGAAGGAAAAATTGCTCGAAAAATTGCCGAAAAATTCCCAATAACCCCCTCCCCATGGCCAAGAAAAATCCAAAGCCGGAAACCGTGTCCCCCGCGCTCTCCCACGTCTCCGTTTCCCACGTCTCGAAGTCGTTCCCGAGTTCCGAAGGCGAACTGCGGATCCTCGACAACGTTTCTTTCGGCATCGCCAAGTCCGAAGTCGTCGCCATCATCGGGCCGAGCGGCAGCGGGAAAACGACCCTGCTCAACATCATCTCCGGCATCGACCTCCCCACGGACGGCTCGGTGCGGATCGGGGATACGGACATCACCTTGCTGACCGACGACGAACGCTCGGCATTCCGGGCAAAAAATCTCGGGTTCGTCTTCCAGGATTTTCTCCTGCTCGACCACCTGACCGTCGGGGAAAACGTCCTGCTCCCCATCCAGATGAACGGCATCGAACCCCGCTTCGGGCTCGACGAAATCCTCGACCGGGTCGGGCTCCTCGCCAAAAAGAATTCGCAAATCGGCATCCTTTCGCGCGGGGAACGGCAACGGGTCGCCATCGCGCGGGCTTTCGTCGGCAACATCCCGTTCCTCCTCGCGGACGAGCCGACCGGCAACCTCGACGTGGCGAACGGGCAGAAGGTTATGGACATGCTGCTCGGTTTCGCGAGCGAGCTCGGCGTCACGGTACTCCTCGTGACCCACGACCCCGAAATCTACGGCCGGGCGAACCGGGTCATCGACCTCGCGTCGTTCCGGTAGTCAATTCCAAATTTTCGCATTTTTCCCATGGCTCACCAAAACGAACCGAACGCGTCAACGAAATCCGTCCTCCGGGCCCTCCGGCTGAACTTCCGGGAACTCCTGCCCATCGGCGGGCTGTTTCTCGTGGCCATGCTCTGCTGGTGCATCGCCGAATTCTCGACCGTGGTATTCCAGGCCAAAATCGACGGGGAGCTGCGGACCGTCACGTCCTCCGATATCGCCGTCTCCTCCAGGACCATGCCCGCGGAAATCGACCGCGCCAAGCTCCGGAGTACCGCCGAGAAATACGGCGCGAGGGTGACGGAATCCGTGGATTTCCCCTACACCCTGGAAATCCCGAAAAACCCGGCTTCCGCCGGGACGGGCAGCCGGTTCCTCACGACCGAAATCCGCATCGTGGACGGCGCGTATCCGCTCTACGGGGAAGTCGTTTCGAGCGGATCGCTCCGGGACGGGGCGGTCGCGAGCTCGGAGATTTTCCGTGCGGTCGGCGCGTCGGGATTCGAAGTCTCCGGGAAACGCATCCCGGTATCGGGAAGCCTGGAAAAGGCGCCGGGACTCTCGTCGAATCCGTTTTCCGCCAACCAGAACATCCTCGTGCCGGTAGCCCTGCTCCCCTTCGAAACGGTCACCGCGACCGGGGCGGGGTACCGGCTGGACTACGAGATGAATTTCGCCGTGTCCCCCGAGAATCACCCCGCCCTCCGCGCGGAGCTCGAAACCCGATTCGGAGCGGCGGCCGTACCGGGATTCCGCGTCCGGGAACAACGGGGCGAAGGCGGGAATTTTTCGGATATCGCGACGACGCTGAACGACTTCTTGGGCAGCATCCTGTACGCGAGCGCCCTTATCGCCCTCTCTTCGTTCGTCGTGGCGGTATCGAGGTTCGCCCTCGAACGCCAGAAAACCGTGCGGACGCTTCTCTGGATGGGACTTCCCGAGTCCAGGCTGGTACGGACGTCTTTCGGGCGGCTGCTGAGGTTTTTCGGAGGCATCGGCATCGTCTGCATCATTCTGTTTTTCCTGTTGCCCGGAATCTCTCTCGGGCTTGCCACGAAGGGTATCGCGTTCCTCTTGCTTACGGTAACGATCGGATGCTGGATCCTCGCGGAAATCCTCCTTCGCGACACCCGGATTTTCGGGAACCGGCGGCTACGGATCCGCGCCTGGTTCGTCGCGGGCATTTTCCTGATGCTGGCCGGGTATCTCTGGCTGTCGAGCGGATCGTATCGGCCGCTCGCGTATTCCATCGGGACCATCGTGCTCCTGGAGCGGTTCTCGTGGGGATTTTTCCTGCTCGCCTCCAAGCTCTTCGGCACTTCGGAAAAATTCTCCAAGCCGAGGTTTTTCCTCCTCGACGCGCTCCGATCTTTTCGGAGCGCTCCCGCGCTCGGCAAGGTTTCCTTCTCGGTATTTTTCCTCCTGTCGGCCACGCTGTCGGCGGTATTCCTCTTCTCGCTCGCCTTCCGCGACGCGCTGCGCCTGACGACGGATTCCCCAATCAACACGTTCGCCATCAACCTGTTGCCCAAAGACTACGAAACGCTGTCGAAATGGACGCCGCCCGAGGATTTTTATTCGACCATGCGGGCGAGGATCGTGACGATTAATTGAAAAACCCTGCAAGAACACTTGAACACTCCCGAGGTCTCGCGCGAATTCTCCCGGGAATTCAATATCACCGACGGAAAAACCGACAACCGCATCCTTGCCGGAAAAGCGGTGGGATCCGGGAGCGAAGTCACCGTGGACATGGATTTCTCGAAACGGATCGGGATAGGATTGGGCGACAGCTTGCAATTCTCGCTCGCGGGGAGGAACTTCGATTTCCGGGTCGTCGGGATCCGGGAAAGCATCCGCAACCAGATGAGCCCGTTCTTCTACTTCCAGATCGCGCCGGGCTCGATCCCGGGCGCGCCGAAAACGTACTTCCTCGCGACCGGGGTATCCGGCGACCGGGAAGCCTGGAAGAGCCGGGTCATCGAAGAAACCGGAAGCCACGTGTCGTTCATCGACGTCGGGGCGATATTGGAGCAGGTGAAGTCGTACTCGCGCCTCGTGCTGCAAGGGGTACTCGCGCTGTTCGGCTATATTGCAGCCATCGGGCTGCTGGCGTTCCTGACGGCGGAGCGGTCATTTTTCCTTTTGAAAATTAGGAAAATCCAGTTGTACCGGTTGCTCGGGTGTACGGAAAAGGAGGGGTTTCAGCTGTTGTTTTTCGAGTCGGTGCTGGGGAATATGGTTCCGATTTTCCTGGGAAGCCTGGTCGGGGGGTTGGGGTTGGTGTTTTTCCTGAGGGGGAATCCGATTTTGAATATTACGCTGGCGATTGGAATGGTGGCGTTCGGGGCGTTGGCGGGGTTTTTCGCCTTGGCGTATGGGTATGCGAGATATGCCGTAAGGGGGCAGATACGGAAGACGGAGCCGAGGATTGGGGGGTTGGGGTAAAAAAACTCCCGGAAAATGCGAACGTCTCGTCTCTACTCCGCTGGCATCATGCCTTTGAGACTCCTGAGGGCCTTGTTCATTCGGGCGAGGTTGGTTTCGTCCTTTTCGCTCCACCAATCGCCTTCCGCGGATTTCCTGAGTTCGAACGACGCGATGTATTGTCGGACCTCCTGGATTTTTTTCGGGACGATTTCGCGATCGTTTCTCCGGATCATTTCTGAAATGGCTGCGGAAAAATCGTCGCCGTCGTACATGGCCCGCACGACGAACGGATCGAGTTGGATTCGGTTCGGCTTTTCGGTCCGCCCCATTTCCGGGTGGTTATCGATGACGTATTCGGTGGGAACGTAGGCGGTGTCTTTCCAGCGAATACAGTACGGGAGGGACATTTGCGTTTCGGAAGCCGGCTGCCAGCGGGCCTCGTCCAAAACCGGCTCGCCATCCGTAAAGACGATGCCGGAAGACCGTGCCAGTTCGATCCGGAGAAACGAAACGATGTCATCAATGGAACTTCCGAGAAATCCTGAATATATCCGGCGCGAAACGATGGCGTCTATGACGTCGGCCACGGCGACGATGCGGGCTTCTTCCGGGATTTGGTTTCCAACAATGCGGTTGAACGCGAGCGGATCGACGTCGGCGCCTTGTTTGATTTCTTCGACCAGGGACTCGAAGAAGAGGGACATGTCGCCGCGTTGCGAATAAAAATCGGCATGGTGCGGCATGCCGCGGACGTATTCGCCAAACCCGTTTTGAACGCCGTGGTAGATGCCGTTTCACGGGTGGCTTTCCATACTCTTGCGCTCTTCGTCATTGAGGGCGCCCGGCTTTTTGAGCACCGCTTCGTTCACTTGCGTTTTTCCAAAATCATGGAGGCCGGCCATGATTTTGAGTCGTTCGAGCGACTGCAAGTCATATCCGTACAAATCCGCGATAACTAGGCTCAAATCCATCACGCGGGAAATATGGCCGCTGGTATATTCGTCTTTTTGGCGCATGAGTTCCAGCATCAGGTCTTTGATGGTGGCGCCGGAGTCCGTCATAAACTGGAGCTTCTTGGCGAGATCGATCGATCCTTTCCGGATGGTAATGGTTTTTCCGTACGGTTCGGTATGCCAGGCGATTTTTACGAGGTTGCCAGACTTGCTCTTCAACGTGAAGGTACGGTCTTCGTAGCCGTGGCCGGACGTAAGGGCCGATCGTACCGCATCACGGACCCGGTCGATTTCCTGTTCGCTGTAGCCGTAAAAGAGATCGGAAACGTTGCCGCCGGCGGCCACGAATTGCCGAATTTCCGGAAACGGGTATTCGGACACGTATTCCATGGCATGGTTCCAAAACAGCGGGGTCGCGCCATCGTAGATTGCCATGGGATTTTTTTCGAACAGCGCGTTTTCGTAGAGAATGGTTTTGACCCGTTCGCGGGTTTTGGAATCGTCGAGCACATCGGGGCCGGCCATATCGGAAGCCTCGCCGGTGATGAGCGAATCGCCGATAAAATAGAAGCCGGTAATTTTTTCGCCTTCGCGGACGGGAACGACGCTCAGGTTCAAATCCCGTTTGTACCCGTTCCCCCGGGCCGTACAAAAGAGTTCTTTTTGAGGGGATTGGTCGCCCAGTTGGAGGTACGAATGGAAAATGCCGTCAATGGACGCGGCCTCGGTTTCATCCAAAAACAACCGATGCGCCGGTGCTTCGGAAAAGTCGAGAGCGTCACGGGAAATGCCGAGTTTTTCGAGCGTTTCGTATCCGTGGAGCACCTTTCCGGACGAATCGACCTTCAGGAAAAATTTCCGATCTTTCAAATAATTGATGAGCGAATCCACGCCGCCGGCTTTTGGAGACCATGTGCCTTTGGCAATGCCGCGCTTCGTGCGTTCGTTCAAGATGACCGTGAGTCCCCCGAGGATCGCGAGAATGAGGTATCCCGTCCCCGCTACCGGCGCCCCTTCGTAAAAGGCATTGGTCGAACCGAGCACGCTTCACGTGGCGAAGAGCGAAAACGCTTTCGAATCGACGGGCGTGTGGTTCGTAACGATGTTGCGTATCGTCTTAATGTATCCGAGGGGATAGAATATGAAAAAATAGAAGACGGTCAGAAGCGCCAATCCGGCAAAAAACCGTTCTTCGCCTTCAAGCGTTTTTACGATTTCCCACTTTTTTTGAATGAGCTTGGAAAAAGCGTTCTCATCCTGGTGGGCCCGTTCGAAAATGATTTCTCGAACCATCGCGTCGGATTGTTTTCGAACGTAGGCGATTTCCGTATCGGAGAGTCCTCCGGGGATTTTTTCCGGAACCCCGGCAAAATTCGAACGAATTTCATCGTTTTTCAGAGGTCCAGAAAATGGGAGGCTTTTGAATTTTTCAGAGGTCTCTCGGAGGAGCTCGTTCGTGAGTTCGCCTTGGAAATCCATGCGCCAATTCGTGGCCGGAGCAATGCTGTCGCCGAGCGTTTTCGGGGACTCGCCCCGCGGAGCGAGAACCGCGGCCGTTCTGAAGGCGACGGCTGACGGAACGGCCGCTTCCGCCCGGGTGGAAAACGTTCCCTGTTCGAACGTTTCCTGGTCTTTGGAGAATGACGGGGACGAAAGTCCGACGGCAATCGGGAACGCGAGTCCCATGGCGAAGTGTTTCATATTTTCGGTTGGATGGATATTATATGGACAATCTATCAAAAAATCGCAACATATATGATTATAAAAGAAAAGTCCCCCACCGCAAGGTGAGGGACTTCAAACGAATTGACGAATGATTTTAAATATTTCCAATACTTATTCCCAGGTTGGGAATTTGAGTTTTTTTCCTGACTCCACCCGGTTTTTCGCTTGACCGTACAGGCGCCGCGCGTTTCAAAGGCAAATGTTTTCGCGCGTTTCCTGCGAGAGCGCGCCGAGAAAGGCATCGAACCGTTCGTTGGTTACTCCGATTCGGTGAAAATTGCCGATAACGTCGCTTCCCAGAAATATGCGGTCCGAGAACGTTTCCGCCAGTCCGATCCATTCGGGACTCGGCACTCCGTTTGGACAGACGACCTGGTCGAAGAGAATCCAAGAAAAGTCGACATAGAGGGCGGGATACTGATACAGGAGGCGTTCCACCATGCGGTGGTAGAACGGCGCGTACACCCGACGGGAGATTCCGCAGTGGCAAAATACGATGGGCGCCTTGGGATACGTGCGAAGGGCTTCTTCGAGTTCGTGAAGAAATTTCGGATAGTCGTGCACCCAAGTGGTCGTTACGTTCGAATGGACCAGGATGGGGAGCTGGTATTCGGAAGCGAATTCCAATACCGGCGCGAGCGACCGGTTGTTCATACGGGAAGTTTCGCCCTGGGTAAGGAGCGTAAGATCGTCATGGCGGGCGAAAAGTTCGCCGATGCCACAGAAAACGCCCGGATAGGTTTCGAACATTTTCCGGATATGATCAACGGCGTTCCCATCGTTCGGATTGAATCCGCAGATGGTCGGATAGAGCCGCGCTTGTGACGCCTTGTCGAGTTTGAGGTACTCCAGGGCGACGATGTCGTCCGTATGCGAGTAATAGTACGCGTCGCTATCGTCGTCAAGGTAGTATTCCGGCGATTCTTCCTCGTACTCGGAATGCTTCTTGATAACCGGAAGTCCAAATACGACCGCGCCCTCGAGGTTGGTTTCGTCCATGTATTCGATGAGCCGGCCGAGTCCGGGCGTTCGCTGTAAAAAATCAACGACGTGCACGTGGCAGTCGAACATCCGGTACTTCGAACCGTTTCGTCGGTCGAGAATGGAAAGATCGGGAAGCGCCGAACTATCCGATGGCATTGAATTCATGGGGGTCGTATGAAAGAAAACGGAGGAGCGGATCTTGTTTCGTGAACGACAGTTTCATGAGGAACGCATGGAAACTCCGTTCGTTCGCGATGAGCGAACGGATTTTTTCTGGTTCGAACCATGAAAAGAACGTTTCGTCATCCTCGATGTCCACCGCTTTGAGCGCGCAGAAAAAATCTTCGGCCGAAAACGTGCGTTCGCAAATAAAATCCCATCCGATCATTTCGCAAAAATACCGCTTGTTCTTGGCGTGGATGAAATAGAGAATCTCGTAAATGTCCTTGGAGGACGCGATGAGCGAACGGACGAAGGACGGTTCGAGGTATCCGAGAATCTGCCGTTCGACGGCGGGGGTTGCCCATTCCAAGACCTTGCCGAGTTCGGAAGGCTTTCCGACAATGGCGACAAGCCCTTTTCGACGGGCGTTTTTTACGAATTTTTCTTGGTCGATTTCCTCGGGCATTGACGCGAGCAAACGCGCGAAAACGGTCGCGTTCGGGATGACTTTGGAAAAATTGTCGGCGATTTTCAAAAACAGGAGGGAACGGTTCTTGTTCGACAAATGCCGGGCGCATCGCATGAGTCCATGGTGGGTTTCCATGATTTTGAGAAGATCGTCATCGAGCGAACAAATGACGTCCCATTGGTATTTTCCCGCTTTGCCGGTAAGCGCGAGCAATTCGAAAACGAGCGCGAGCTCGTTTTCGTCGCGTACGAAGTATTCGCGCCCATCGAGGACGAATCGGAATTTTTGAAGCGTAGCGTTTTCCATGTTCCCATGATATCGGATTTGGCTGTATCCGTCAAGCCCGCGTGGCTATTTCCCGTACGGGGTGGACCAGTTTTCCACGGATCTGGATTTCGATGCGGTCGGAAGCCGGCCCGAAGCGATATCTACGACCTCTATTTTCGGAAAGGGGTGGGTTTCGATCGGGACGATAGACTCATTCATGCTGTGAAACTTGACTGCGGTAGTTCTTCGATATGCTGGAATTTGCCTTTTAACCTGGGAAATCCATCATGAACACTCCAGCAACGCTGAGCAAGACGGAGAAAGTCGGGCCTCTTTCCATCAAACTTGCACCAGCATCACGCCAACGCTTGCGCACTCTGGCAGAAATCCAGCGCCGCCCAGCTC
>CAIVSN010000071.1 GCA_903908595.1 uncultured bacterium | reverse complement strand
TTTCCAGCATGTTGTTGGCAAAAGAATTATCTCAAATTATTTTTACGGAATTGGGGATTACCACTTCCTTCAGATTATTATCGCAAAATGCACTTACTTCAATTATTTTCACGGAATTGGGGATTACCACTTCCTTCAGATTATTTTCACGGAATGCACCTATTCAAATATCAGTTACGGAATTTGGAATTTCTACGCTTTCTAATTCGTTATTTTCGAATGCGTTTGGTCAAATTGATGTAACTGAATTTGGTATTATGACTTTCTTTAGATTTCTTCCATAAAATGCTCTAGATCAAATTGATTTTACTGGATATCCATGAATATTAGAAGGAATTACAACATCTTTTGGGCAATTCCCCTGAGATATTTCTTTATTATATTTAGTAATAATTCATTCATGGCTATCAAAGCAATCTATTTCAGTTTCTTCTCTAATTACAACTACATCTTTATTTGAAACATTATTTGATAATCAATCTTCCTTTTTAATCGCATTTTTATTTCAAAAAATTCAACAACTTGTTAAAAAAAAGACAATCGTAAAAAGAAAAAGAAATTTTTTTATCATAATCAACATAGTTAATGTTATTCTTTGCAGTGATATAGGCTATCTATACATAAGCGAATTTAGTTTTCGGTATTTTATGGCATAGGTCTGGAATAGATTTTATTTTTCTTCTTTCGGGAGCTTACCGGCAATAAATGAGCAAAGAAAAAAATAAAGATATCCAAATATGTTACGAGAAAAACCGGGAAACCAGATTTGGTTAGGTATAGTTACCAGAGTTAACGTAACTTTAGCTAAAAAATATTAGAAATCAAGGCTTGATGCAAAAAGTGTCACTTTAAATTGACAGCGGTTTCGGATTTGAATGGGACGATAGAAAAATTTCACAAATTCGATTTTCGAAATGGATATAAATGGATATGCTAATGGATATGTTCCATCTCCAAACCCTGTTCATTACGGCGGAAATTCTGTCCCTTATCTCCCAAATCGACGAATTCAAGGGCTCGTGGAAAGCCCTCGGCACTCTTGCGCCCGATCGCCTATTGGCCTTACGGCACGTGGCCACCATCGAAAGCATCGGGTCATCGACCCGCATTGAGGGCAGCAAACTCACTGACGGACAGGTGGAAGCGTTGCTGGCTCAGCTGGATATAAAAACCTTTGAATCTCGCGATGAGCAAGAGGTGGCGGGGTATGCCCAAGTTATGGAGCCCCTGTTCGGCTCTTGGGAGCACATTCCATTTAGGGATCCCTGCAAAACGATGAAATCCGAAGTTCATTTCGAGCACCGTAGCGAGGCGTACTGACAAGTACGTTGAGCGAGGAGCGGAAAAATGGACGAGGAGTTCGCGTTTTGCAGGGATCCCTTTAATGAAAACCACATTAAGCAGTTGCATCGGGATTTGCTGGCTCACAGCACGAAGGATTCATATCATCGAGGGCATTACAAGACCGCTTCCAACAGCGTGGCGGCCTTTGACGAGTCGGGGCGGCAAGTGGCGGTCGTTTTTGAAACGGCCAGCCCATTCGATACGCCACGCCTGATGCGGGAGTTGGTCGAGTGGGTTCGCTACGCCCGAGAAAACCAGACCATGCATCCGCTTTTGGTGATTGCGGTCTTCGTGGTCGTGTTTTTGGAGATTCACCCGTTCCAGGATGGCAATGGCCGACTGTCGCGGGTTTTGACGACGTTGCTGCTTATGCAGGCGGGCTATGCCTATGTGCCATTCAGTTCGCTCGAAAGCATCATCGAGCAGAACAAGCAGGGCTACTACCTGGCATTGCGGCAAACCCAGGGCACGATCCGCTCGGATGAACCCAACTGGCAACCTTGGGTGGTGTTCTTTCTCAGTTCCCTCAGATCGCAGGTCAAACGGCTTGGGGAGAAAATGGCGAACGAAGAAAAAATCCTGTCCCTGATGCCCGAATTATCGGTACGAATCATCGAATTCACGCGCAAGCAAGGACGCATAACGGTGGCACGGGCCATGGAGCTCACCCGCGGCAATCGAAACACGATACGGGCGCATCTCAAACGACTGGTGGAAGCGGGGCATCTCAAACAACACGGGGTCTCCGGCCGAGGGGTGTGGTACAGCGTTTCCTAGAGGCGAGGGCGGTTTCCACGAGCCGGTGCCAAAAATTCCGATCGTTCGCCCCGTCCCAGATTCCGCACCCCCGAACGCGAAACGAACCGGAAAAGATTGCTTTTCCGGAAATTTTCGTTTAGACTTAAGAAGATATACACTAACTATTTTTTATGAAACGGTATTTTGAATTTACGGACGAAAAGTCTGCCAAGTTTTGGGAAATAGATTTAGCCGGGCTGACGTTGACGACTGGTTTTGGAAAAATAGGAACTTCGGGCCGAACATCGGAAAAAGAATACGAAAATGCCCTGTTGGCCGAAAAAGAATACGACAAACTCATTTCCGAAAAAACTAAAAAAGGCTACGTTGAAGTCCAAAATACGACTGAGTCACTGGCAGGCAATTCGATCATGGGGCGAAAAAGCGCGAAGAAAAAAAGCACATTGCCAAAGAAGATCAAAGAACTCATTGAAAACAACGAAATAGAAGCCATAAAGGAAATATTTAAAACGTGTGAAATAGATGCTCGCGGGGGATACGACAATGGAGCCGCTTTGAGTTTTTATAAAATATCGGATGAACTAATATCCTGGCTCATTGAACAGGGGGCCGATATTAATGCACGGGATACTCATAAAAGAACTCCATTGCACAGTCACGCAAGTAGCTGGTGCGGGAATGTTAAATTGCTCCTTGAATTAGGCGCGGACATAGAAGCGTTGGATAATGACGACGAAACGCCTTTGCATGCATCCGCAAGCGGATTTCGAACCGAGGCAGTAAAGGTGTTGATTTCCCATGGAGCGGATGTCAATGCGGTAAGCAAAAGGCATCAAACGCCATTGGAAAAAGCTTTAATGGAATGCCGAAATACGGATATCGTAGAAATGTCGAAGATAAGCAAAATATTGATTGAGCATGGAGCGAAAATATCCGATAGTATGAAAGAATCCGTAAAGAAAATAGGAAAAAACTTTGAATTTTCCAAAGAAAGTTTCAATAAGGAATCGTTACCGCAAACGGTGGATGCATTGAATATTTTGTATGATATTTTTGCGGTCGATCCGATAAAAAGCCGAATATCTCATGACGGAATTTCAAGCATAAAAGTCACGTCGGGCAATTGGAAGGAACAATATGACGAATTATGGGATTTTCTCGTGCCTGCTCAAGGTTGCGCGAAAACGATTCAAGGAGAAACCATACGGATAACGGGGCGAATATCTCATGAAATAATAGATAACGGAGCGTGCAATTGGGACAAGGATCATAAAAAAATGCTGGATGCGCTCAAGGCGTACTTACGATCGGGAAATCCACTTTCGGATACTGCCCTTGAAGAAGCAAATATTTTAGTCAAAGAAATATACGATGGTTTTGACAATGAGAAACTTTCCGAATTGTGTGAACTTGCGGTGAAATGGGTGCTCATAAATCCCGAGCCCGTTCCAATGAAAGAGCCTAATTATAAAAGATAACTCAACGGGAATTTTTTTGCCGATGGGCGCAAAAGGGCCGGAAAAGATTGCTTTTCCGGAAATTTTCGTTTAGACTTGGGAGGTCATATCCTAACTATTTTCTTTATGAAACGGTATTTTGAATTTACGGACGAAAAGTCTGCCAGGTTTTGGGAAATAGATTTAGCCGGGCTGACGTTGACGACTGGTTTTGGAAAAATAGGAACTTCGGGCCGAACATCGGAAAAAGAATACGAAAATGCCCTGTTGGCCGAAAAAGAATACGACAAGCTCATTTCTGAAAAAACTAAAAAGGGCTATGTTGAAGTCCAAGATACGACTGGCGAAAAGTTGAAAATCGAATTGGAAGAATATAGGAAATGGATAACCACCCAGGATTGGTCCGAAGAAGACGAAGATGATTTGATAACAAGAGATGATTTTGTGATAATAAGAAATGCTCCGGATCAAACGGGTATCGATCTGCTTGAAGGCAAATTTGGTAAAATGCCAAAGAGCTATCTGAAAACGCTTTCGGAATTCGGACTTTCGGAATTTACGTATGACTGATATAATAAAACAATAATGCTTTCGCCTGAAAAAATTATGGAATGTTATGATATCGTTCAGGGTGAAATGGATTTCTCAGATGGATTAAGAGAAGAAATAGAAGATGAAGATGGAATAGATTTTTCAAAATTTATCCCGGTAATGGCTGGCGAAGGCCAAGATGGACGTTGGGCCTTGCTGAATCTCAGCAAAAAAGATTACGGGCAGATACTGTATTGGGATACGGACCAGGCTGGATATTTGAAATGGACGTATAAAAATTTGGATGAATTCATACTGGCATCTTTTTCTGGAGCAAGAGAGGGTAAACCATTGAGGCTGACATAAGATCAAAATCGCATAACCAATATCGAAGCGCGATTCCCAAAAGAACCGATACCGTAGGCAGCATAAAAATCTTAACCACTATCGTATGAAAAAATTTCAAAAACACTTTCAACCAAGTGCGGATAACACCATCGCATCCGAAGAGCTGATAAACGAATACGAAGAAAAAGTCCCCTCTTTGATGATAGATATCTGGAAAACGACGGGTTTTGGCAAATATGACGACGGACTTATAGAAATCATTAATCCGAAAGACTACGAAGCGAGTTTATGG
>CAIVSN010000070.1 GCA_903908595.1 uncultured bacterium | reverse complement strand
CTCATTTTCGTGAACTCGCGGGTGCGCGAATCGTTTACGGTGCAGAATTATGGTCAGATACCGTTTCTCTCCACGGTATTTTTCTATTGCATAACCCTGCTCTTCATCTACGTTTCGGAAATCCTGTTCGTGATTTTCCACCTGTTTTTCGCAAGCAATGTCAGCCTGATGCAGGAATTGAAATTCATATTGTGAATCTCCGACCTGTCGGTTTCCTGAATCCTGAACAGCATCCTTTCCGGGCATGTCCCCTATCTTGTATATTTCCTGTTTCTCAAGTACCAGCTGAACGAAGGCTCGGATAGGTAGCGAATCTGCCAAAAGGCCCCGGTTCTTTGTGACGGGCCCTTTTCGCAGTAGTTTCCGTCCTGTTATTTCATGCACTTATGCCAACAGTTGCCTTCCGCTTTACGCCAACCGGTACCCGGTGGGATCATGGCACCGCAGGACCAATATATGTTCGGTGTTGGACTTGCCCCAGCACATTCCGCTCCCCAGAAAGTTCCAGTGGTATTCGGAGTGACCCCGGCAGTGGCATTCGAAGCGGTCCCGGCGGCTACCCTGGCTTTGGCACCCGCGATAGCCGAAACCCAGTCGTTGACGCTGTATCATGCCGCCTCATAGAGTTCTTGAGCCGTATGGGCCGTAGTGCTCAAATATTGATCAAGCGCTGCTTCGTTTCCGGTCAGGGCTGCCAATTCGGCTTTGATCTGGGTTTTCAATGCTTCCGATATCCCGCCCGTCGGAGTACCGGCAGGTATCGTTGCCCTTGACGACGAAGCTTCTCAAACCCCGGTATTCGTGACATACTTCGCTGTTACTCATGCGGCGGCATTCATCATCGCATAATCTTCCCAAGTCATGCCAAGTGCCGTTGCCATCTCCCATTCGGAAATACTGTATTCCGCCTTATTCGCGGTGTCCACCAATAATTTCAGGGCTTCGGGGGTCTTGCCGTTTGCCAGAACCTGATTCGCATAATCTTTAATTGACTGAAGCCGGGCTATTTCGGACGCATCGGTAACAGGAGAGTTATATGCGGGGAAGCTCAGAACCGGATTCCTTCTCGCGATAAAATCGGAACTTGTCGCCGCCCTGCATCCGTCCTTGGTTTCATTAAGCGTATATCATTCGGTGCAAGTCCAGGTACATCCGACCCGGTTCGGATTGCCATACGAACTGACTATGTCCGTTCCATTCGATCAACCTCCGCCGAACGTGGTTTCCGAATACGGGGTAACCAATACCCCAAGACCCGAAGGCACGGTTCACGTACAGGAAGGGGTTGAGGCGGAAGTTGAAGATGAGGATGAAGAGGAAGTCGAAGCGGTACCGGTTGCGGTACAGCCCTTGCCCGTTTTCGCGAGCCATGCCTTGGCGTTCGCTCCTTCGGATCATGCCGCGTCTTTCGCGGTACAGGCAATTGACTGTGCCAACAAACTCTGGTTCAGCGTACCCGTATCTATGAGTTTTTCCCAATAGTCCATCCCCACGGCATCCGTATCGCGGAGCAGGACTTCCCGGTACGCGCCGGTCACGAGGAGCTCGGTACAGCCCTTGCCCGTTTTCGCGAGCCATGCCTTGGCGTTCACCCCCTCGGATCATTCCATATTTTTCGCGGCACAGGCAATTGACAGGGTAAGCAAACCCTGGTTCAGCGTACCCGTATCTATGAGTTTTTCCCAATAGTCCATCCCCACGGCATCCGTATCGCGGAGCAGGACTTCCCGGTACGCGCCGGTAACGAGGAGCTCGGTAGCCGTTGCTGTAGCCGTAGCCGTAGCAGTGGAAATCTCCGTCCTTGCCGTCTGGCTGCTCGTGGAAACGAGAGAATCGTCACGGAGCTCGTATACCCGAGGATACACGTACTCGAACAGGAACGAATAGCTCGATCCGTACTGGGCCTTAATCGTATCGTCCAAACCCGATACCTTGGCCAAGTAATTGTCGATATATCCGGTATACAGGGCGCTATTCGCCGGGTTTCCAGCCTTCGTGAGGGCATTGGATTTCACCTTGGCGATCACGCCGTCGAGAATTCCGGCTCCCTGGCCATTGGTGAGGCTCGAAAGAAGGGTATCGCTCGTGGCATTTCTCGTAGTATACGGGGATGACAGAAGCGTACCCGAGGCTTTGTTGGAAACTCAGAACGACACGAAAGCGGAAGCGGAGAAAACGCTAAAAACGATCAGCGCTTCCTTGAAATAACGAGGCATCGGTTTCATAGGGGGAATGGTGAGGAATGTTGCCTTTGTGGCAGTTTAAGACAGTTTCTTTTAAAAATCAAATAAAAAATATAGCAGTCGTTTCGATTTTCCCCACATTTTTCCCTATTCGCAGCATGCCGATTTTTTTTCCCGTTATCGGCTTTCTTTCGTACACCATTGCCGCCGATAGCCTCAGGCTCTTCGAAGCTCCCGCGTTCGTGGAATTGCTGGTAAAATCCGTGGTAGTGGTCCTGTCGCTCATTTTCGTGAACTCGCGGGTGCGCGAATCGT
>CAIVSN010000069.1 GCA_903908595.1 uncultured bacterium | reverse complement strand
GTAGCGACAAAATTTTTTTAAAAAAGCATTATCTGGTCGGGTTGTCATTCCGGTTTGTGGCGTACTTTTCCAAAAAATACGATCATCCGTTCGAATTGCTTGTCCGTCAGGGTCAGAATCCGCACGTGCCCATCCGGCGGAAGTATTCTTTGGATTCTGGATGAATGCGTATTGGCATTTTCTTCGGACGGACACGGGCGGGAGTAAACGGAATACTGCAACATTTGGTAACCGTCTTCCAAGAGCGATTCGCGAAAATACCGATATTGGTCTTTGGCCTCCTTGGTATCGGTCGGCAAATCGAAAAGTACGAGTACCCACATGGATTTGTATCAGCTAAATGATTTCATATTCCGGAATTTGCAATTCCTCTCACTCCAAAGCTCATCGATACGAAGCTACGAAATAGCTCAATGCCGTGAAAATGGGGAGTTTTTGACCATTCCATACCAGATCTTTGGAAAGAATGCCCAGCAATGGCAATTTTTGATCCGGATTCATCTCGCAATTCTCATAGGCAAGAAACAACCGGTAGCACTCGATATCGACGAGGGGTCGAAACGGCTCGATCAGATCGTCGACGAGGTTGAACGGATTGAACTGGTTGGAATGATGAACTCACAGTGCGGGATTCAATCATCCGCCAACGACGGCTCTTGCCACGCAAGCCCGGAGCACGGCGTATCCGTAATTCAGCCAAGGATTCGGCCGTTCGCCGTCGCGTAACCTGCGGAAATCCGCACCGAAGAGCCCGGTCCAATATTGCCGTGCGGCCTGGGCTTCGATATTGTCGGGATCTCCCGACCGGACGGATTCGGCATATCCGTATATCCGGGAGGCGTTTTTTCCGACTTTTTCCAGTACTCCGGCCTGTCACGTGATTTTCCTCTTCATGATCTGCTGCCAGATTTTCTTACGAGCGGGCAAACCGGCTCCGATTTGAGCGTAAATATGCAACGATGCCTGCGTGTGGTTGTACAGGGGATACGAAATGGATATGGGATGGAACGTCCCGTCGCATCCGATGATTACGACCCCGGCTTCGGCACAGCAGGACAAAACGGAATGGGTAATCGTGATTTGCGGATGTTCCAGTATGATTACCGCCAGGTCTTCCAGCGGAATTGCCGTTTCGTCTTCTCATTGGCAAACGATAATCCGCCGGCGGTCATACCGGAGATGTGCCGGATTGGAAATCGAAAGCGAACGCTTAATCATGGGACGGGAATAGGTTTCCAAGGCGATCGACTTGGAGTTTTTCATCTGGGAGTCAGGAAGGTGATTTTCACATTTTCTCATCTCATCGGAGTGCTGAGAGACTTACCCATACTGTAGAGCCATTCATTACCGTCATCCCCGTCACTTTCCACAATACCTCATCCATTTTCACGACCTCCCCCTGATGCAAAGAATACAAAAATTTCGCCTCATCGCTTCAAAATGTTTTGCCACCAGCCAGATTCCAAGGACCGGTTCGATCTATAACCGGTTCTTTCTTGGTTCTTCTTCTCGTGGCTTCGAATGCGGTAACGACGACCCCGTATTTGTCATACCCGCCTTTTTTGTTCGGAGTGAGCGATTGGATGATTTCCACGTGATGGTTGTTTCCCAGCAAATAGTACATTCCCGTTTTTTCCCGGATCAAGCCGATTCAGGTCGGCGAGCTTACTTCGGTCATCCGCACCGTTTCGATTTTCGTTTTCCCATCCTTGTGGAACAGGGGATTAGCGAATGCGGCATCCGGGTTTTCATCGAACGCTTTGAGGCGTTCCCAGATAAGGAACCGAACTTCGTTATCACGGATACGGTCGATGTTTTTCGAATTGACTTTCGAAATCGGTTGGCGGGTTACATAGGTATTTTCCTTGCCGTACACCTTGCCGTATCCGGTGTCCTTATGAAGTCATCCTTGTATTTTCCGTACTACTTCGTGCGATACGGTCAGATTGTCCAATTTTTCCCGGAACTCCCGGATAAATCCCTCATCCGGGCGACAGGTTCAGAGGATGTGGGCAATTTTTTCGGTTCGGTTTTGTCCGGATCGTGCCGATGCCGTCTTGAGCATTCCGGGAGTCGTGAGCGCGATGACACAGGCATCGACGCAGTGGTGGCGGTGATCGTCGCGGTTTTTGACGTTTTTCGATTCCAGATCGTCGTTTCCTTCGTTCAGCCAAACGTTCCATCCCCAGGAATACCGCAACTGGGCCGTCAGTTGTCATTTGGTAACGGTGACGCTCGTTTCCGGGAATAGTCATTTTACGAGTTTGCAGGCTTCCTTGGTGACGTATCGCGTATCGTTGAGTTGTCGGGACACGAAATCGTCATCGATTTCTTCTTGGCAAAATCTCTTATATTTTCAGCCGGGAAGCAGTTTTTTCGCGTTTCCGAAAAAAGCCTCCCTTTGATCTTCCCTAAGGGTCGATGCGTATTCGAACGGCGTCATATTTTTTTTGAATTGCCGGTTGAACGTCTTGTCGCAGAGGGTTTTGTTTCGGAAACTGTCATCGTACGAACGTGACCAGGGGAGGATATGCTCGATATCGAATTGGCTGTCGGGTCAGAAAAGCGCACTCATGGAAATAGTCTTTCCGGTATACGGGCATGTCCAATGGCATTCGTTCGCCAGCTGAAGGCGTTGGATATCGTCTCGGGTCGGATTCGGGATAGTCCAATTGTCCGGGCTTCCCAAATCGGCGGTTTCTCACGATTTCAATACCTTCTCCACCCGTTCCCGCTCCTTTTGGTTTCGCGTTTGGGCTTGGTTTACCTTGCGTTTCTCGTCGTCCGTCAATTTCAAATCCCGGGCCATCTCTATTCGCACGGTCCCGGGCGATCCGTGGATTCTCCGTATCGATTTCAGGAGTTTCCGGACTTCGGAAAGGCTTTTTTTGACGACGGGATTCGTAATCGTGATATTGCCGTTTTCTCAGAGTTCCGCGATTTCGCTTCGGTCGGAAAGTCAGAGTTCCTTGACGGCTTCTTTGTACGCCAGTCATTTTTCCATGAGCGGAACGATTTGTTTGAGCGCTTTCACGGACATTTTGGCGTATCATTTCGGAATCGCGAGATCGCAAACGGCTTCCCGTTCTTCGGGGGACAGGCCGAATTGTTTTTCGAGTTGGATACCGAGCTTGTATCGGTCGCCCGTGGCTACCATGAGTTCGATCAATTTTTCCGTATCGATGGCTTTCCCCGGGAGGATCTTTTCAAAAACGCCCGATAGCCCGTCTCATTTGAGCTCGTTTCTCCGATCGTTTTCCAGGTTGAATTGGATGCCTTCCGGCCAGCCGAATTTTTTCCTGATGGCGGAAAATTTCAAAGTCTTCTGTTTTTGGAGCATTTGAAGCAACGTTTCCCGTTCTTCTTCGGAAAACTCCATCCACGGTCATGCCCCGTCTCGGTATTCCAGATTGTTCACGTCCGCCAGCAGCCGGAATCTCTGAAACAGCGGATGCGCCACCGGGGCCCGCTTCCGATTTGGGAAATACACGCATTCCCCGACGGATCCGGCCTTGAGCGGCCTTTGAAAAAACAGGATATTTTTGAATCGGTTTTCCGTTTCCGCCGTGGCAAAATCATTTCCCAATTCCCTTTGGCGATTCCAAAGGAGATCGTATTCCGCCTCGAACATGCTTCTGGCGGTGTACCGGTTTCTCGCTTTTTCCCCGTTCGATCTGATCCGGAAAAGGTATTCTCCCAGCGTCCGGCATCCGGAATCCGCGATTTCTTTTTCCAATCCGTGAATGGCTCATAATACCTTTCCGTCGTCGCCCGTTTCCGGAATGGCACCTTTCCGGTTTGACTTGAACCCCCTCCGTTGGGAAAAATGGATCAGGATCCGGGCGAATTCCGTTTTGTCCAAAAGGCGATCGAGTCATGCCGTCCGGAGTTCGTACGGATCCAACTCCAAAAATTCGGGCGCGTCGGTATTTGCCATCCAACCGGTTTCCGCGATAATTTTCTTGAGAAAATTCTTCCGCATGCTCCGGCGTTCGGTCAGCCTTCTCGCCCCGCGGGCATTTCGCCTGGCTTCGTTTTTCGGGGCTTTCGATTTCGGTTCGACGACTTCTTCGAATATCCGAACCCCGGCATCGATGAGTACCGGCCTGTTTTCATCGTCCAAATTCAGAAGCGTCCAGCCGATGGAATTGGTTCATAGATCCAGTCAAAGTACCAGGGGATTTTCAATGCTCATGGAGTGTTTTAAAAATTATTTGCAATATTTTATACTATTCCATATACTTGGCAAGCCTATAGCAGACCGATGCTTGTGAGACTTCCCAAAATAAGGAGATTTCTCCGCAAGATATCCGACTCCGTCGGTATTCACTCGCTCCCGTTTGGGAGTTTTTTTATCTCCAAAACCATTTTCCCATCTTCCCCCAAGAAACAGCGCCACCTGAAACCCCGATCCCAAAGAACGCCCCCCAAAACTCTTGAATTCCGAAACCATCTTCCTAAACTGTCCCGCAACCGCAGGATAAGAAATGCTTCTCGATACGAATCATCTCCCGCTACGGCAACAAATCCTTACCCTTCTGAATCATGGGATGATGAAAAGCTCCGCTGAGCACTGAAGGCGACACCACGGTGAAATGATTTTTCCATGACCTCTTGAACAGGAAATATCTCGATTTCTATCGCTCCAGCACAAGAACCCTGAATTTTTTCAAAAAAATTATCCGGCTCCAGCACAAGCGGTTCCTGGCAATAGGGGTACTGGAAGCGCTGATAACGAGCGCCATAGCCGTTGGTATCCCGTATCTCGCCAAACTGGAAACCGACCAATTGGTCGAAAAAAATTCCGAGCTGTTCCAGTTCGTGCACGGGACGCCGTATGGGATATTCCTCGTCATCCTCGCCGTAATCCTCCTCGCGAACCTCTTTGACAAAATCATCTGATTCGCCTTCGATCACTTGACCCGTATCGCCGAAATGCAGATGAATACCAATATCGAATTTGGAATTTACGAAAAATTCCTGCTGATCGAACCCGGCTTTTCGCTCTCGAAGAGAAATGATCGCCTCCTCCGGGAACTCCGCTCTTCCGGTCCGGGAATCCCCCGTACCGTAAAGGGTTCCCTGTCCTCGATGGTCAGCCAAATATGTACGTTCGGTTCCATACTTGCCATACTCGGAATGATCGACTGGCGCATTTTTCCATGAATCGTCATATCCCTGCTGGTCGGCGCGAAAATCGGCAAAATCCAGGAGGCTTACCGGCTGCGGCATGAGCTGCGGGAAGGGTATGACCTGGAACATGAGCTGCGGGAAGTCACCAACAAACTGGAAACGGAATATGCCCATATCCGAATGAACGGGGCGGAAGACGCCATGTTGGAACGCGCAAAAACAGCTTTGCGAAAGCGTATCGAACTCGAACGCCAGTCCATGCTGCACGAATTGACCTACAATATTATGAATATGCTGAATAAGGGGGTATCGGGCGCAATCGTCAAAGGCATCGTCGGATACGCGATTTTTTCGGGAACCGGCAGCGTGGGGCTGATGACGATGAGTATCATGTACGTGAGTCGAATCGAGGACTTTTTTTCCTATCTGGTGTATATCATACCGCAATTCCGCTCTTTTTCCGATAGTGTCAGGAAATTCGAAATCTTTCTCTCGATCGCGGCACATGGGGAAACCCTCAAACAAGAGAAATTTCAAGAAGAAATCGAGGCGGTTCGAATCAAACGCCTCACCTTCCGCTATCCGAAGATGGTTCAGGAAGAACTGCAGTTCATCAACATCGCCATCGATCGCATCAAGCAGTATTCGTCGAAAGCGGACGATCAGGACCTCGACGAACTCCACATGCTCGAAAACCTCCGGAAAGAAGCGGAGCACCCATCGCCCATCGTGCTCAGGAATATCACGATCGAATTCCGCAAATGACGGATATACGGAATCATCGGGAAGAACGGCGCGGGCAAAACCACGCTGATACACCAGATACTCGGGTTTTTTACCGAATACGACGGGTCGCTGAAGTACAACGATACGGAAGTCCGTACCATCCTCGGGTCCAGTTTTGGAAAGATGGCTTCCATTGTCAGCCAGGATCCGTTCATTCTCGACGGCATTTTTACCATCCGGGAAAATCTCCTGCTCGGGGTGGCGCGCGCGACCTCCGACGAAGTCCTCTGGAAGCTCCTCGAAGATTTCGGGCTCGCGAAAAAGATCCGGTCGTTCCGGCTCGGGCTCGATACGCCCTTGGGTTGGGATATCGATCTCTCCGGCGGGCAACGGCAGCTCATCGTGATAATCCGGGTGATCCTGCAGGACCGTCAAATCCTGATTTTCGACGAAGGCACCAGCCAGCTCGACGCCGAAAACGAGATGCTCGTCATGAAACGGCTCCTCGAACGGAAGTCGAACAAAATCATTATTTTCATCACCCACCGCCTCTCCACGGTACGGAAAGCGGATACGATCCTCTGTTTGGAGAAGGGGAAGATCAGCGACATGGGAAACCATGGCGAACTGCTTGCGAGAGACAGTCTGTACAAGAAGTTTTACGAGATGCAGATGAGCGAGAAGTTCGAAGGCGGCGGTGATAGTTTGGGATAATGATGCATAACCATTGCGTTTTCCCGGATAAATCAGTTGCATAATCCTAAAAATGGCCATACTTAATTCACTAATCGTTAGTTAATTAAGTATGAAATACGATTTGAAAATGTTCAATACTGGACAAGTGACCATTCCGAAGAAATGGCGCAGCCAGTTTCAGACCGACCGATTTACGGCAACCGAGACCAGGGGAGGGCTTCTCATTCAACCCGTGATGGAGAAACGGCACGACGAGAAAACGGTAGCGAATCATCTCGCGTCACTTCTCGAAGTGGACGAGGGGAAGCTCTTGACCGTGCAACTTTCTCACGATCCGAAGGATCCGAGCGTTCTCTACAAGACGGAGGAATGATACGGAATATATTTCCCCGATGGCATTTCCGCGACCGAAATGCTCCAAACCCTTGACGCCCATATAAAAAAATAAACGGGACTTATGAAATTATGGCTCAAATATCTCCTTTCTCTTCCCAAAAAGGAGCAAGTCCTCTTCTTGGAAATCCTCTCCCGGATTGAAGCCTCGGATTTTTCCAACCTGGATATGAAAAAACTCGCCGGATTTGCCACGCTCTACAGGATACGGATTTGAGGACGACGAATCGTGCTTCGGAATAACGGTCAATCCTACGATATCATCCGTATCGGTCCACGGGGCGACGTATATAAAAATTTGAGCGAATAGGAGAGCGTGTAGATTTTCTCGACTGGCTGAAATTTCAAAATAGTTCTATTCGAGGTCACGCCTGGTTAATTTGGTTGGGTATAAGTAACTGTTTTCGTTTTTAGACAATAGATCCAGCGAACAGTTGCATTACAAGAATTTGTATAAATTTTGGTAGTGACTATACTAATATTCATACAAACAATATCCTTTTTTATGATTCCCCGATACTACGAGCTCCAAGAATACGTAAAGCCGGGAAAGGTGCTCGTTCTTTATGGACCTCGTCGGGTCGGGAAAACGACCCTTATCCGTTCCTACATCCAGAATACGAACGAAAAATACAAACTCGTTTCCGGAGAAAGCCGAGAGGTGCAAGACCTACTCGGATCTGACGACTTTAAAAAGCTATCCGAGTTTATCGAAGGATATGCCATTTTTATCGTGGACGAAGCCCAGTACGTTCCGAATATCGGTCAAGGATTGAAAATCTTGGTGGACGAACATCCGGATCTTACCGTCATCGCAACCGGATCTTCGAGCTTTGACCTTGCCAACAAGATTTGAGAACCCCTCACCGGAAGAAAAAAAACCCTGACGCTCTATCCCATGGCGCAGATGGAACTCAGAAAACTCTACAATCCCTACGAACTTCAGGAGCGCCTTGAAGAGTATCTCATTTATTGAGCCTATCCGGAAGTGCTCACGATTCGCTTAAAATGAGAAAAAATCGAGTATCTCAAGGAACTGGTCAATTCCTATCTTCTCAAGGATATTCTCACGCTTGAAACCGTCAAGCATTCAAAAACGCTCTTTGATCTGCTTCGTCTCTTGGCATTTCAGGTTTGACAGGAAGTATCCTATAATGAACTTGCGACCGCTCTCGGCATAAACGTGAAAACCGTGGAGAGGTATGTCGATCTCCTCGAAAAAACATTCATTATCTTTTCGCTCTCCGGCTACAGTCGGAATTTACGCAAGGAAATACGAAAAAAATCGAAATTCTATTTTTGGGATCTCGGCATCCGAAATGCGCTCATCTCGCAATTCAACGAGCTTCCCCTCCGGGATGACATCGGAAAACTCTGGGAAAATTTTTGCGTCATCGAACGAAAAAAATTCCTCGAATATACGAGAGATTATGCGAATACCTATTTTTGGAGGACCTATTCATGACAGGAAGTCGATTACGTGGAGGAAAAAGACGGAAAACTCTTCTGATTTGAATTCAAATGGACGAAAACTTCGAAAATTCCCGAAAATTGGAAAAAAATGTATCCGACGGCATCGTATAGCGTTATCAATCGGGAGAATTATTTGGATTTCGTGTGCGGAACCAAGTAATTCCTACATGCGATTATCGTTTGTGTCGCTATCGCTTTTTCCTATAATCGGACTCGTTCTTTCTATTTGTTTCCCCCTTCTTTTTTTTGAAAAATCTCCCATTGCGTCAACCTTATATTGAAGGACAAGAAAATAATTTACGCCAATTTGAAGGGGAAATTCAACTATTTGAACGATAGGATCGAAGATATCGGATGAGTGTTCAAGCTTGCCGATAGACGAGCTATATATCAATGAACCCGTCGGTTTGCCTACAAGATCGGTTCCCTGAAATTTTCCTCTATGGCCTTCACGACGTCTTTTTGCTCCTCTTTTACCAATTTTTTTGCCTCGACCAGCGGTCTGGAATACCGGGTCCTGGAGAGATTGTAGAATCCTTCCAGAATTTTGGAATTTACGGGAACGTCTGGCATATGCAGGGTTCGGAGGGAGAAAGGCGGCTTGACCTGGCCTCGAATGAGCATTCGGCAATAGAACTCCTGCGCGTTCAGATTGGCCAAATCATACGGCGAAACGTAGGGCGAAAAGTACGGTTCGAGAATCAGGGCATCCTCCGTTGCCACCCGGAAACTCGCGATGGTTCCGACGTTGCCAAAGAGCGCATTGGTGAGATTTGCCGGAATCTGCCGGAGATACTGGTGGGCCACCGTCAGTCCGAGCCCGTATTTGCGGGCTTCGGACAGGATTTCGCCAAACGTGTCGGTCGCGAAATTCTGAAACTCGTCCACATAGAGAAAAAACGGCCGCCTCCGGTCCTTTGCCAGCGTTTGCCGGCTCATGGCCGCTTGGAAGATCTTGGTGACGAACATCGCTCCGAGAAACCCCATGATTTCCTCCTGGAGCTGTCATTTTGGCAACTTCACCAGAAGGATTTTCCCGGAATCCATCACCTCCCGAAAATCTAAGCGGTTCTCGGAAGAGGCGAAAATATTCCTGAGCATATCGATCGAAAGGAGTTGCCCGACTTTGTTCAATATCGGCATAATGGCTTCGCTGTTGAACTGCTGAGACCATCCGGCAAATTCGTTGGTCCAAAAATTCCGCACCACTTCGTCTTTGACGGATTCGATCATGACGTACCGAAAATCCTTGTCGGTAAGCGCGCGGATGATGTCGAAAAGCGTGGAGCCCGGACGATCGAGCAGTGCGAGAAAAATCATGCGGAGCACGTGCTCCAGTTTCGGATTCCAATTTGCCCCGAAGAATTTTTTGAATATATCGATAAACCCCTTGGCCAAGACCTGTTTTGATTCCGATCCTTTCATGTCGAGCGGATTGAAACGAAACGGGAATTGCTCGTCGGTCGGATCGAAAATAATCACGTCGTCCTTCCTGTTTGGCGGAATGTGCATGATAATTTCTTCGAACATGTCTCCGTGCGGATCGATCATGCAGATGCCTTTCCCGCTTTCTATGTCGGAAACGATCATGTTCAGGAGAAATTTTGATTTTCCCACGCCGGTTTGCCCGATCACGTAGAGATGCCGGAGCCGGTCCTCGTCATACGTCCCGATCGGTACCGAAATGGATCGGAAGTCGGAAGTCCCGATTGGCGTAAGGGACGCGTCATTCGTCCTCTTGGCCACGATATGCCCGTTTGCGTCATGCTCGTATTCCAGTATCGGAGCGCCGATAGGCGGAGCGAGTTTGCGGCCCGATACCTTCAACAGCGTGGTTTCCAGTTTCGGATTTCATGGAAATTGAAACACGAGCGACAGTTCGTTGCCGGAAAGGAAGAGCGTTTTTCGCGATTGGGAAGGGATCAGTGTCGGAGCGCTCGGATATTCGAGGGAGAGGGAAAAGGAATTGAGCGGATAATTCTTGAAAACGGAGAAGTTTTGGAAAATGGATTTGATCCGGGATTCGGCGATATCCCTCGTGCGGGATTCGGCCACCAGAAATATTTCCACGCTGAAAAGCTCGTGTTGGATCTTTTCCTCGAAAAATTTCCTCCCTTCCTTCTTCCAATCGGTCTTGGCCTTGAAGTGGAACAGGTACCGGAAAAAGGAGAAAAAAAGCCGGATGCGCAAGAGGAAAAAATCCCATTTCGCCCGGAAATAAAATTGCATTTCCCCGGGATGGATCGGCCGCAACCGAATGTAATAGGAGAAGCGATCCGTCGAAGGATCGAGATGGTCAAAACCCCGGAATATGTTGGTAATGAAATCGAGTTCGTCCGTCCGGAAAGGGAAAAACCAACCGTTTTCCAATCCGACATGCCCGACAACCGTTTTTTCGGGAGCGTACGGGGTCAGTTTGCCGTAGTCGCCGACAATCTGGAAATCCGGAAAATCCGAGTAAAAGGTCCCCTCGAACGATTTTTCCGCCGTGTCGTCCGCATGGAGCGAATACCAGGCCTCCCCTCTGGAATAGTGGAGTCCCAAAGCGATGTCTTCCTGCAAAATATGTCAAAGATTTTCAAAAAACGAGGCAATGTTCGCTT
This sequence comes from uncultured bacterium, assembly GCA_903908595.1. GTDB lineage: Bacteria > Patescibacteriota > Gracilibacteria > BD1-5 > UBA2023 > CAIVSN01. The sequence continues at coordinate 3,579 of CAIVSN010000069.1, read as the reverse complement.
TTTCCGCCGCCATCGAATGGTATACCTTGATGAGGTAAGATTTCATGTATTCGAAATAATAGGGGTTTTCCGGACAGTATATTCAAAAATGGCAAACTCCCATTTTTTATATCTGCGGATGCTTCGAATTCGGTTAGGTATGCTCCCGGGCCACTTTGTCCAGTAAAAAATAGAGGACTCCCGCCAATTCTTCGCTGGCGATTTTCATGGCGAAGGGGAGTTCGCGAAATATGAGGATATATACGGCTCCTCCGGCAATGAATATCTGTATGGATTCGTTCGTTGCGGGAAGATCGCGCAATTCTTCGATATTCTTAACTTGCCCGATGGATTCCATGAGCCAGATTCCATTTCCCAAAAGCGCGTCTATGTGAAGGTTCTGAGCTTCCATGACGTTCAAAAAATCGCTGGCGTATCGGTTTACCGAGTCGGCTTTTCCAGATCTGGACGCGAGGGTATTGGACGCGAAAAGCTTGCAGGAACGATATCCGTGCGATATGAGTTCGTTCGCGATATCCCCATAGCAATTTTGTATCCCGTCGCCTCCTTCGTAGAGGGTAATTTTCGGAACCGACATCATTTCTCATCGTTTGTGGCTTTGGAGCTCGGTTTCGATATTCGAAAAGTCGTCGTGCATTTTCTCATATTTGATCTTCTCGTTTTCCACGTATCGGCGGAGGATGGAAATGTCCGGAATGCAAAAATTTTTAACGCCGCCCTTGTCCGTGACGGAAACGAGGTTTTTCCGTACCAGTTCCAAGAGGATTTTGTATACGTAGGTCCGTTCCATGTTGACATACTTTGCCAATACCGATGCGGGCTGCATTCCGAGTTTGTAAAGCGCGAGGTATATTTCCGCCTCCTTTTGCGAAAAACCGAGCGAATGGAAATAATCGAAGAATTTCATGGGAAGAAAATATGTGGTACCATATGACTCAGCCGGATTTCATTCGGCTTTCGATACTGAGAATCGTAATTTTTACAACCTTCTCGTAAGTGAAACGTACCTGTTGTGAATAAATCATCACAGTTATTTTCCGCTATGGTACAATAAAAACCGCAATATGCAATTTTTGATATTTGTATATTGTGAAAAAATAGTTTTACTAGGAACGCCCCTCCTCTCGGTTCGCCCCATAGATTTTATTTGCGAATAATTTGCCATGAGCATGTACCCAATCCCATCCACCGAAACCCTCGCCGAAACCAAAACCTGCCGACATTGCAACGATTCTTTTCCAATAACCGACAAGGATCTGGAATTCTACGAAAAAGTTTCTCCGGTTTTCGACGGAAAGAAATACCCGATTCCTCCTCCGACGCTCTGTCCGGATTGCCGTCAGCAGCGACGCCTCTCTTTTCGCAATGAGCGTAAGCTCTACAAGCGCAAGTGCGATGCGACGGGGAAGGACATGATCTCGATCTATTCGCCAGACAAGCCATTCAAGGTCTATCATCAGGACTTCTGGTGGAGCGACAAGTGGGACGCGACGGAGTATGGTCACGCAGATGGAATGGATTTTGAGAGAGGTTTTTTTGAACAATTTCGAGAGTTGGCATTGAGGGTTCCCATTATCAATTCCACCTCGGTATGAAATGAAAACAGCGACTATTCCTGGTCTTTGGATTGCAAAAATTGCTATTTTTTATTTGCCGCGGCAAATTGTGCCGATTGTTATTATTCAGGAGTGGCAACAGATTGTAACAATTGCGTTGATTCCACGGATATCAAGGGTTGCGAAAACTGCTATATGTGCATTCAGGCAGAAAATTCTTTCGCATGTTTTTTTAGTGAGAATTTGAATGACTGCGCAAACTGCCTGTTTTCCTATTGACTTGATAACTGCACGAATTGCATTTTTAGCGCGAATCTTAAAAACAAAAAATACTGCGTTGAAAATATGCAGCTCACAAAACAAGAATACGAACAATATCTACGGGCAATACTATTGACTGATGGATTTTTTGAAGAATCTTCTCGGCATTTGCAACGGATAAAAATGAAAACCGTAAGGAGGAATTTGGAAATTACCAATAGTGAAGATTGCATCGGAAGCATGCTCACGAATTGTCATAACTGCGTGAACATATTCTATGGAACCGATTCTGAGAACTGTCGAAATTCGGAAGGTTCGTTCAAGAACAGGGATTCGTATGATTGCTCTTCGTATCTCACGGAACTCTGTTTGGAAATATCGACGGGATGAAAAATCTATCACTCGTCTTTTTGCAATGAAACCTTTCAGGGGAATAAGCATACTCTCTATTCTTCTTTTTGCAGTAACTCTTCTCACCTCTTCGGCTGCATCGGCCTCCGCAACAAATCCCACTGCATTCTCAACAGGCAATACACCAAAGAGCAGTACGAAACCCTCGTCCCCAAAATCATCGAACACATGCGGAAAACCGGGGAATGGGGAGAATTCTTCCCGTCGTCCATGAGCCCGTTCGGATACAACGAGACCGTGGCGCAGGAGTACTACCCCCTTTCCAGATCCGAAGCCACGAAAGGCGGGGTGTTCCAATGGTCCGACTACGAAGCCCCGTTCCCGAAAGTCGAGAAAATCATCCCGGCCTCCAAGCTCCCGGAAGACATCGCGAAGATCCCCGACGACATCCTCAACTGGGCCATCGAGTGCGAGGTTACCAAGAGGCCGTTCCGTATCATCAAGCAGGAACTGGAGTTCTATCGCAAGCACAACCTCCCGATTCCACGAAGGCATCCCGACCAGAGGCACTTGGATCGGATGGCGCTCAGGAATCCGAGAAAATTATTCGAGCGCAAGTGCGACAAGTGCCACGAAGTTATGATCACGACGTACGCGCCAGAGAGACCGGAGAAAGTGTATTGCGAGAGTTGTTATGAGAAAGTGGTTGTATAGACCTATTTTCGGCATTACAACAAGGAAGTTATTGGAAAATACCAGGGCTCATTTGCATTTCTAGATATAAATATATACTTATACATAAGTAAATTATCTTATATTTTGTATCTATAGACATGTTCAAACAGATAATATTATACAATCAGAATCTTATAAAAAACATCAATACTTTAAAAAGAGACTATGTTTTTTATGATGACTTGTTGAAACTCAATAAGATAGTAAGTTTCGTATGACCCCGTCGTGTCGGGAAGACTTTTCTGATGATCGATTTCGTAAAAGAGCTTATAGAAAAACAAGTCATAGAGCTGGAACAGCTTGTTTTTATAGATTTTTCCATCAATACCAATGAAACCGTCGATCCGCAGGGGCTTTTGTGAGATTTTAAAGAAATCTATCCGGACAAGGAACCATTTTTCGTGTTCGATGAAATCCAGGATATCGCGAATTTCAAAGAGTTCGTTCTCTCTTTGCATAATTCGTGATACAAGATATTTTTGAGCGGCAGCAATTCGAAACTCCTCTCCTCTGAGCTCTCTACGCATTTCAGATGAAGGGTCTTCGAATACAAGGTTCTCCCGCTTACGTTCAAGGAGGCTTTGCGATTCAAAAATATAGAATGCAAGAAGCATTATTCCACCCAGGAATCGGCGATCATAAAAAATGTCTTGAAGGATATTCTTGAATTCGGATC
>CAIVSN010000068.1 GCA_903908595.1 uncultured bacterium | reverse complement strand
GTGCTTTTTGTTCTGTCTTCCCCATTTTTTTTGATTATCATGGTCATGTCGTGCGATGGCCCGAAGTCATGTAAGGGCTGATTGCCCACGGAGTTTTTGTCATTCGTATTCATTGCATTCATAATCGTGTCCGTGACAATATGGCTTTTCACGCCAAGCAAGAAAAAAAACATTGGCTCCGATCCTCTGGAACCCAAGCTCATCTCCACCATCCGTTCCGTACCCATTGACGAGATCGAAGGAGTCCGTTTCTTCGAGAACGGCGGAAACAAATATCTCGTCAAAATCGATTCCATCAAGAAAATCGCGAAATATATCGAGTACAAGTACAAGAAAGTTTCTTTCGAACCCGGCGAGCTGGCTCACGAAAGGGAATACCTCATCGAGAATTTCGCCTCCAACCTCTCGAAGGCAAACTACGATCTCGTCATCAAGACGCTCACCGATTGGGTGGACAAAGGAGGGCGGTTCGAATACGTGATGAAGAAATAGCGAAAAAAGCCTACCGGGAAATCCCTATTAAGCCTTTTTTCTTCTTCCATTCCATACTGGCCGTTACTCATGGTAAATTCCACATATTCGCACCGAGAGCGATTTCTCAAAAATTTCTTTGTTTTCCTCCAAAAAATCAATAATATTACGCCTGTAATATTCATTTGATTCCCATGCGATCCATCATCAACATATCCGTCCCATCGGAGCTCGCCGACCGGGTTAAGCTCGTTGCCAAAAACAGGAATTTCAAGTCCCTGAGCGAATACTTCGTGTACAGCGTGGAGCTCGAACAATCCCTCATTTCCGAGGACGAGGTACTTGCCATGTCGGAACGGGCTCAAACCGCTTATGATTCCGGAAACACCTCCATTTGATTGGATTCCTTGAAAAACCGCCTGGCATGACAGTAGGAGCTTTGCACTACCACGACGATTTCATCCTTCAATTCGACGCCCTGCCAAAATCCATTGCGGAACGTGCCGTGACGAAGCTCGAGCTTTTTTCTTCCAATCCGTTCCATGCTTCGCTTCGTACACACAAATTGCTCGGCAAACTCGTTGGGCATTGGAGCATCAGCATCAATATGAAATACCGGATCATTTTCAAGCCGCAGGACAACGGGGATATCCTGCTCGTGTCCGTGGGGACACAGAGCATTTACGAGAAGTAGAAAGTAGAAGCTTATCGCAAATTATCCCAGATTTGCCTTTCGAGCATGGGAAGGTCTTCTTGCAACGTTTCCCAAACGATACCGATGTCGATACCGAGGTATTCGTGGGCAATGAAATTTCTAAAACCTATGATTTTCGCATAGGGAAGGGAAGTTTCGTTTGGGAAACGTACGCGAATTTTCCCTGCGGTTTCTCAAAGGTGTTGGAATTGCATCAGGCGTCCGCAGATCTTTTTGGAACATAGGCCTACATTACGGTGATTTTGTCCTTCTCCAAGCTCGCTTTGTACCTGGGACGAATGGCGGATTCCGAGACGAGATCGACTTCCCGTCCGAGTTTTTCCTCAAGCGACGACTTCATGTCCCCGATGTTGAAAAGCGAAAATTTCCCCCCGGCGGGTTTTTCAAAAATCAAGTCCACGTCGGAAGCGTCGGTCTGGTCTCATCGGGCGTGAGATCCCGCGAGATAGACGCGATTGACATGATTGCGCCGGAATATCTCCTGGATTTCCGACGTACGGAGCAACTCGAGCATATTTTGTTTCATGGGGACAGTATAGTGTTTTTTTCGAAAAGACAAAACGGGCTTGATGTGGAAGTATCCTAAAATAGCAGAGATCCGATAATACGGAATTCACAAGCAATGGAAAATTGCAATAGAATTCGCCGGTACCTGTCAGGTATCGATCTTGCCATTGATTCGCTTCCCTGTATTTTTCTTTGCTTTCATCTCAAAAATCAATAATTCGGATTCCATGATTTTTGAGGATTCTTGGATTATACCCAAGCAGAATTGGTTTCCCGGTTTTTCCAGTCACATATTCGGACATCTTTTATTTTTTTCTCCGGTCACTTATTCCCGATAAGCTCCCGAAAGAAGAAAAATAAAATCTATTCCGAATCTGTAACTGTAAAATACCGAAAACCAATTCCGCTTGGGTATATTTTTGCTTAGAGACTTAATGGAACGACGACCCGTACGCAAAAGGTGTCGCTCAGAAATTGTAAGTGACGTTGTTTCCCTGGGCGGAACTTCCGTTGATATTTAACGGATAAAAACTGGTTCCCGTGAGCCCGAGGCTACGGATCCCCTGGCTGACTCAGTTTTTGAAAAACTCGATCTTTTTCGCGTCCGCGTCGAACAGTACCCCGATAACGGTTCCCGTCGGGTAGGCGGATCAATACAAGGTATTTGGGCCGGCATCGTACATGCGTCAGTCATATCAATAATAAAAGAGCATCCCGCTGCCCGTTGCGACGTTGTAATCCGAGTTCGAATTGGCAATTCAGATTCCCCACGCGTTCTGGCTGTTGGCTCAGCAGGTCACTTCCCAGTACCATTTCCCCGTGCTCATGGCGACGTTCGCCACGCCTCCCTTTCCCGGCGCGTACGCCAGGGGGGCGTTCGTCAGGTTCCCGTTGGAAAGCGTTCCGAACGACAATCCCGCGTCGAGCGTGATGCCGGCGGGCATCCTGTTGCTCCCGGCCGCCGCCGAAGGTATCGTAACCGCCCCTCCGCCGACGCTATTTTTTATGGCGGCGTTGAAAAGATTGGTCAATGCCGCATTGCCGTTCCCCCCTCCGAGGAACCCCGCAATCTGGGTCGCCCCGGCACTGTCGGCCTTGAGGTTGCTCGTATCGTACACGGCGTACAGGTTGTTCATGAGAACGGTGGCTCCCGCCGGATCCAATGCTCCCGACGACGCGTAGGCGACGATTCCGGACCCGCTCGCCAGCGCGTTGGACTGCCGCATCGGAGAGAAAGTGACCGTCGGGGAGGAAGCCGCCACCTTGCCCAGATACGTGCTCGGGACATTGCCCTTGCCGTCCAGCACGAGATTGCCCGATTGCGCCGTCGGATTGGAAAGTTCGGTATTGGAGAGATCCGAAAGGACGATGCTCGGGATGGCCAGATAGTACGACGTGGTGCCGGTGATCGCCCTTGCCACGATTCCGTTGAAGTTCCCTCAGACGTTGGCTTTGGCCATGGAATTCGCGGCAGTGTCGTTTTCCAAAACCGTCGCCAGCTGGTACTCCTTTTTGGTGTTGAGCTGCGAATAGGTGTATTCCAGTCAGGCGTACAGGGGGTCGGTCGGCTTTTTGCTTACCGCGAACCCGTCCGAATTGATTTCCCGCATGACCGAATCGCCGACGGAACCCTGCGTCCACAGCCAGCCTCACGAGAAGGTTACCGGCACCCCGCCCGAGGGATCCGGATAGTTTCCCGCTTTCACGATGCGCAGTTCCAATCCTTTCCTGATCCCGGCCAAGTCCGAGAGCCGGGTGCTGTCCCGTGCGGATTTCGAATACCCGTTCAGGGATATGAACCCTATGGTTCCGAGTATGGCCAATATGGTGATTACCACGACAAGTTCGACGAGTGTAAAACCTGACAGGCCACCGATGGCCTGTCTGTTGGCGTATTTGAATTTTGGCATGAGAGAATGTTATGCGGGCCATTGTACATGATTTCCGAGCAGGAATCAAATGGGAATTCGCACAAATTTTTTTATCGTCGTGCTTCGTATACGCGCAATTGTCCCAAGATGGCCCTTCGATACGGAACCGTGTGGAACCAAGGGATTGCCGCCATTCGATTCCCACGAATGCGCCTTACCCCATCATCGCCTTCGCCACGATGTCCACCACGGACTTGTCGAGCGCGTTCGGGATGACCATCTCCTCCGTCGGAGCGACTACCGCGCTTGCCAGTGCCCTTGCGGCTTTGAGTTTCATCTCGTCGGTGATCTTTTTCTTGCCGGATGCGAGCACGCCCTTGAAGATGCCGGGGAAGGCGAGGACGTTGTTGATCTGGTTCGGCAGGTCAGAGCGGCCGGTACCGCAGATGCGGGCCCCTCCGGCCCGCGCTTCGTCCGGCATGATTTCCGGGGTCGGATTGGCCATGCCAAAAATGATGGCGTCACGGGCCATGGTCGCGACGTGGGTCCGGTCGATGACGTTCGGCGCGGATAGCCCGATGAACACGTCGGCCCCGACGAGCGCGTCCGCCAGCGACCCATCGTGGTTTTCGAGGTTGGTGAACGAGAGGAGGCTCCGTTTCGCGTCATCGATATCCGTCCGGTTCTTGGAAAGCATCCCCTTGGAATCGCATGCCGCGATATGCCGGATACCGTAGAGCGACAGGAGCTTCATTACGGCCGGTCCCGCCGCGCCTGGCCCGCTGACCACGACCCGGACGTCTTCGGCATTTTTTCCGACCACCTTGAGCGAGTTGATCAGCGCCGCGAGTACCACGATGGCGGTTCCGTGCTGGTCGTCGTGCATGACGGGAATGTCGAGTTCCGCCTTGAGCCGTTCTTCGATTTCGAAGCACTTCGGGGAGGCGATGTCTTCGAGGTTGATGCCGCCGAAGGTCGGAGCGATGGCTTTGACCGCCGCGATGATCCCTTCCACGTCGTGCACTCCGAGGACGATGGGAAACGCGTCCAGTCCGGCGAATTCCTTGAAGAGCACGCATTTGCCCTCCATGACCGGCAGCGCGGCTTCGGGCCCGATGTTGCCGAGCCCGAGCACGGCCGATCCGTCGGAAATCACGGCCACCGTCCGGCCTTTGAGCGTGTATTCGTAGACCTTCGATTTGTCGAAGGCGATTTCCCGGCAGGGTTCCGCGACTCCGGGGGAGTAGGCGAGCGAGAGATCGTCCCGGGTTTCTACCGGCACGAGCGATACGGTTCCGAGCTTTCCTTGGTATTTCTGGTGCATCTTGATGCTTTCCGCGTAGTAGTCCATGGTCAAGTGGGGTTTAAAAAAATGATCGAAAACAATCAATCCAAAGTACCCCGCTTCGCCCAATTGTAAAATTCTTTTTTACTTTTCTCCGGTTTTTCGCATCATGGGGGGCATGTCCCTCTTAGAAGCCCTGTTTTTCGTATCCTGAGTCGTGATTTTCATACTCGCGCTCGATATCTCCAGACGGCAAAAATTCAACGCCCTGCATTTCGTCGTATTCCTCCTCGTGGGGGCGGGCCTCCTCGTATTCGCGTTCATCCCGAGCGTGCTCGACCTGATCGGCGCGGTATTCGGCATGCCCCGGGGCGCGGACGTACTCGTATATACCAGCATCATTTTTCTCTTGTATTTTACCCTCCTGCTTTTGGCGAAGAACGAGAAAAACCGCGAAGACATTACCCGGCTCATCCGGGAGATTTCCTTCTTGGAGTCAAAAATATCGCATCAGCATTCCTTAGAGCCCCAATCGTGAAAAACAAAAAAATAATCAAGGACGACGTCTGTTTCCTGATTCGGGCGTACAACGAAGCGACCCGAATTTGAGCGGTAATCGACGGTATCATGGCGGCAGGCTACCGGAAAATCTGCGTCGTCAATGACGGATCTCGGGACGGGACGGAAGCGATCGCCCGGAGTTACGACAACGTTATTTACCTCGAACACTCCTATAACCGCGGGGGAGGCGCGGCCCTCGAAACCGGTTTCGAATTCTTCCGAAGGAACGCGGAGGTGCTGGGGATCCTCTATATCGTGACGTTCGACGCAGACGGGCAGCACACGATTGACGATCTCCCGAAGTTCCTCGATGCGTTCGGGAAGGATGCTAAGCTCGACGTGGTTTTCGGCTCCCGCTTCATCGAGAAGACGGATTCCAACGTGCCGTTTTTCCGCCGGCTGACGCTCTGGGGAGGGAAATGGTTCACTTGGGCGGTTTCCGGCATCAAGCTGACGGATTCCCACAATGGCTACCGGATGCTCAAGGTCGATGCCGTCAAGAAAATCATTCTCACGATGGACGGCATGGAATACGCCTCCGAACTCATCGAACAGGTCCGTTTGCAGAATCTGAAGTTCGCGGAAGTTCCGGTGAACATCTGGTACGACGAATATACGATGGGAAAGGGGCAGCGGTTCGGGGGAATGTGGAGGATTGCCAGCAAGATCCTCTGGTGGAAGTGGTTCCGGTAGGAAACCCTCGTCAAAACGCGAACTCCTTGCTGATTTTTCCGTTCCTCGCTCAACGTGCTTGCCAGCACGCCTCGCTTCGGTACTCGAAATCAGCTTCGGATCTCATCGTTTTGACGGGGGTTTTTCGGACATGTCTCGTCAAAACGCGAAATTTCCCAATTTTTTCCGTTCCTTATGTTCTGCCGTCTACATAAGATAGAAAAATTTTTCTTCTTTTACGATTTTCGAATCGTAATCTTCTTTTAGTATTTCCTGTATCATGAAATGATTTTATTAAATACTCATATGTTTCCTATGAACAGGAAACATATGAGTATTTTTTTGGCAAAAGGCAGATTTTTACGTTAGACCCGATAGGAATTGGTTTTCGGTATTTTACGCTTACGGATTCGGAACAGGTTTTGTTTTTCTTCTTACGGGTGCTTATTAGGCATTAAGCTCAAATATTCGTTTCGCATATCACGCGGGATAGATAACATTGGTCTCTCCGACTCATCATTCAATTTTTCCGTTTCATGAAACTCTCCATCGCTTTCTCCTGACCCGCCGGCAGCGGCATCAACACCTGCGGGACCGTCTTCGGACAAATCCTTTCCGACTCCGGGTATTTCGTCTACGGCGACAAGCAGTATTCCTCGCTCATCCGGGGCGGGAACAATATTTTCGCGCTGTACGTTTCGGATACGGGCCATTTCATCGGCAATCAAATCGACCATTACTTGTATTTCAACGCGTTTGCCCGGGAGAAAAACGCCTTGGTTTACCGCTTCGGCTCGGAATATCCCATCGATCGGAAAATCTACAAGAACCAGAATTCCTATGCCGCCGGCCTCGCCGCGAAACTCCTCTGAATAGACATGGAAACGATTGCGTCAGCCTTCCTCGGCAGATTGCCGGAAGTCGCCCGAGAACTGAACCGCGGGTATCTCGTGTCCGGATACGAAGCCGTCTCGGAACCGGTCATGGCGCCAGGCCGGGTCGCGGAACCGAAAAAATTCCTCTACGGCAACGAAGCCGTCGCCATGGGAGCGATGGATTCCGGGCTCGGGTTTTATGCCGCGTACCCGATGACCCCGGCGAGTTCGCTGATCGATGCCGTTTCCGGCGATCACCGGGTAATATTTTTCCAAGGGGAAGACGAAATCGCGGTCGCGATGTCCATGCTCGGGGCGAAGTTCGCGGGGAAGCGCTCGATGTGTGGCACGAGCGGGGGAGGGTTCGCGCTCATGTCCGAGAGCCTGTCGTTCTCCAATCAGGCGGAACTCGGCGGGGTGTACGTGTTTTCCCAGCGCGCCGGGCCGTCAACGGGCACCCCGACGTTCACGGCCCAGGGCGACCTCGCCTACGCGCTGAACGCGAGTTTCGGCGACACGTTTCCCATCGTCGTCGCGCCGTACACGTACGAAAACGGGTACCACCTCATCGGCAAGGCCCTGAATTGGATCGACACCTACCAGCATCCGGTGATTTTCCTCATCGACAAATCGTTTTCGGAAAGCCACATGTCGGTCGACGCGTCGGCGCTCGTCGCGGAACCCGTCCGTCGCGGCAAGCTCGTCACCGAACCCGGGGACGCGTTCGCTAGGTACGCCGTGACCGACGACGGCATCAGCGGGTATTCCGTGCCGGGAACGCCCGATGGGGAATTCATCGCGACCTCGTACGAACACGACGTCTACGGCAAGGAAACCGAAGACGACGCGGTGAAGACGCAAATGGAAGCCAAACGGTTCCGGAAGCTCGACACTTTCGTCCAAGAGGCGTTCGGTCCGGACTTTTTCGGGTACGACATCGTCAATCCCGACGCAACGGAATTTTTCGTGACGTACGGGATCAACTTCTACGGCATCCGCTGACACATCGACCGGCATCCCGAGAAGAACTGGGGAATCATCCTGATCAAGGTCATTCAGCCGCTCGATCCGCGACTCCGGGAATTCCTCGACGCGAATGCCGAACGCATCGAACGGCTCACGTTCGTGGAACAGAATTTTTCCGGACAGTTGGAGCAATATCTCTCGCCGAAGCTCGGCTTGCTCGGCGACCGGTGGTCGGGAAAAATTTCCCGTTTCCGGTCGAACAGCCTCTATCCCATTTTCGAAGAACTCCTATGAGAAACGGCATAAACGCGATCCAATGGTGCCCCGGCTGCGGGGATTTCGTCATCCTCGGAGCCATCCGCAAAGCGATACAGGAACTGGGCATCCCGAAGCACGACCTTGTCGTCGTGAGCGGCATCGGCTGCAGCGGGAAGGCTTCGCAGTATATCGACGGGTACGCGGCGGAGACGCTGCACGGCCGATCCCTGCCGTTCGCGCTCGGGGTCAAGCTCGCCAATCCCAGGCTCACGGTCATCTGCATCGGGGGCGACGGGGACGGTTACGGCATCGGCCTCGGGCACTTCCTGCACGCCTGTCGGAGGAATGACCCGATCACCTACCTCGTGTTCGACAACGAGAATTATGCCCTGACCACGGGGCAGGCCTCGGCCACCACGCCGCTCGGAGCGAAGACCCGTACGACCGCATCCGGCAACCGTACGGCCCCGCTTGACCCGGTGGCAATCGCGAGGTTGGCGGGATGCGGATTTTCCGAAGAGGGGAGCGATGGGAACCTCTCGGCACTTAAGGAGCTGATCAAGTCGGCGATACTCCATGACGGGTTTTCGCACGTGAATATCAAGCAGGCATGCCCGAGTTGGAAGGCGTGGTAATATCCCCAAAAGGAATCGGTTTCCTTTTGGGGATAACCTATTTTGTCAATTGCCGTTATCGATAGAATGTTGAGTTTTTTGATTTTCAAATTTATTACACTATAATTCTTTTAGTTATATAAATTAATAATTAAAAGAAATGAAATATAGAGACATTCAACCGTTTCTCACAAAACTTCAAATTTTTGGGACGGCAGATCTCAAGATGATCGATACGAAATACCATCCGGCAAAAATTTCGACTTGGAAGAAGTCCGGTCTGATTCGCCAGATTATCCGGGGATTTTACCTGTATGGACAAACCGAAGTCGATTATGCCCTGCTCTGTAAAATGTCGAACAGAATCTATGCCCCGAGCTACGTGTCGCTCGAGAGTGCCTTTTCCTATTACGGACTCATTCCAGAACAAACCTTTCTCATTGCTGCGGTATCCGTAGACAAAACCATGAGGTTCGATACCGATTTCGCAAGTTTTTCTTATCGGAAAATCAAATCGTCGCTATTTTGGTGATACTCCACCGTTGTCTCAAACAAAACGAAATTCCAAGTAGCGGAAATTGAAAAAGCCATTGTGGACTATCTCTATCTGAACGTTCAGATTCGTTCAACCGAAGATTTCGTTTGACTTCGGATGAATCGAGAGGTCTTTTTACTCAAGGTAAATGTTGAAAAACTCTTGAAATACGCAAAAATGACCGAGAAAAAAACAGTAGTATACGCGGTAATGCAACTTCTTGACCATATCAAAAATGATTGACCTGAACTCTATTAAGTCTTTCTATCCAGAAAAGGAACGGGCTTTTGAGCAATTTCTCCTCAAGGAGTATTTGCAGTATACGATTTTGGATATCGATTTTTCATCGAAATATTCCCAGGATCTCGTGTTTGTATGAGGAACGGCAATTCGCCTCATGTGTCAGTCGAACCGATTTTCTGAAGATTTGGATTTTGATAATTTTTGACTTTCTCCCGATGATTTTAATTATCTTTCGATAATTATCCTGCAGGAGCTCAAGAAACGATGATACGAAGTCGAAATCAGGAACGTTTTTAAATGAGCCTACCATTGCCATATCAAGCTTTCGAAAATTCTCAAGGAGCTATGATTTTCGCGCTTCGAAGACGAAAAAATCCTTATACAGATAGATACCGTGCGACAGGATTACCCGTACCGACCGGATTTGAAAATTCTCGACCGATTCGATGTGTATCGGATGATACGGGTTTGTCCGATATCCATACTCCTTTCCAAGAAAATACACGCCCTCTTGGACAGGAAACGAACGAAGGGGAGGGATATTTACGATATCGTCCATCTCTACAAATTCGCGCAACCGGATTTCGACTATCTTTCTGACAAAACCGGAATCCGTGATATGACTCAGCTGAAGCGCGTTTTGTTGGATTTTTGCGACGATATTTCCCTGAGCCATCTAGCGAATGACGTCTTGCCGTTCCTCATCAACCCAAACGAGATACGGAGAATTATTGAATTCCGGGAGTTTGTCACGGGAATATATGCCTAAGTCTCCTAGCAAAAAATGATGCATGACCTGGAATTTCTCCATTATTTCGCCGAGAATTTATGATTCGAGATCCCCCCAAACATTTCTGAAAAAATCAAGAAAAAAAATCCTCTTCGTAAAGAGCGGGCTAAAAGAAAAAAATACGGAGGCAGAATTGTTACCGGGAGCAAAAGGCCGGGGTGCCTTAAAAAAACGAAGCCTGACAAAAACGAAGCCTGACAATATTCATACGGAAATGCTTTTTTTGACATAGAATCCTTCCTTCCGTACACAAAATGTATTCTACCGGCTCCGGTGAGAATTTGTTTTTCATTTCTATATACCTATAATTTCATTAGTTTTTAGAAATAAAAAAATGATAAAAGACCTAGAATCCCTTCCATATTTTACCCTGGCGAACCTTGCGCTGTACCTGAAAGACAAAAAAATGCCGGGGTGTACGCGTCCAATTGGATGAAATCGAACGAGATTTTTCGGATACGGGACGGGACCTACGTGAGCCGGGAGAAATTCAAGGCCGTTTCCGCATCCGGAGAGATGGGCAGTTATCTCGAATATATCGCCACCAATCTCATCTACGTGCCGTCGTACCTCAGTCTCGAGTACGTGTTGTTCGAAAATGGGATACTGACCGAGAACGTGTACCAATTCACGCTTGTTACGACCAAAAAAACCGCCAGTTTCAAGAATCATTTCGGAAAATTCAAATACCGAACGGTAAAACCCGATTTTTTCTGAGACTACGTCACCGTGGAAAAACAAGGATTCATCATCCATAAAGCCACGCCCGAAAAGGCGTTGTTCGACTGGTTTTACCTGAGAAGCGGCCTCGTCTGGGAAGATTCGTATTTTGAGGAACTCCGATTGAACCTCGGGGGCATCTCCCTCGTAAAATTCGAAAAACTCTTGAAAAAATACAAGAGCAGGAAGCTGGAACGCGTGTTTATTTTTCTGAAAAAACTCAAATGATCATAGCAAACATCAAATTGGAGCTGGAAAAGCATAAAAACAAGCCGGATATCATCAGGATATGATACATATACCCAATAGGAATTGGTTTCCTGGTTTTTCCAGTC
>CAIVSN010000067.1 GCA_903908595.1 uncultured bacterium | reverse complement strand
TTCTCAAGATAAAACATAGACGATGATATTGGTGTCTATGAGAACTTTATCTCCACTCATCTCGTAGGTTTTTTTGAAAGGACAATGGATCTCCATTGAATTTTATAGGATTTTTTTCTATATCTTTCAAAAAAGAGTATTCTTTACTGCGATGATGTCCAGGTTTATTTTTCAAAATCTCATAATTTATTTCAATACAATTCGCGTCATTGCTTATAATCGAATACCACTGGTCAATTATTTTTCAGAAATTTTCTTTATCTACTATAAGATTGCTCATGCATTCTAAGGTTAGATAGTATGTACAGACTTTATTGTATGGATTTCCTCAGAATATACAAAAATACTATTTCGTCGTATTGTTCCGTGGACGATTTCTTGCGAACGTTCCAAAGGCTCCTGCTTCCTTATGTGATCAATCTGGATAGGAAACGTCCCCCGATCAGGAAGTTTGCCGTTTGACTTGCGGAAACGGTCATGATTCCGCTCTTCTGCCTTCGCATGGTCGTGATAGAAATCAAATAAAAATCCGTACCGCCTGAAATTCCGTACCCGTTATATCTCAGACAAAGGCAAAAATTACCCCTTCATCATCGCATAGTGTTTTTTGATCCTTTCGATATACGACGCGTCACTATCCATGACTTTCTGGAGCAATGCGAATAGGTTGCCCGTATGCTTCGATGGCACTCAAAAAGGATCTATGCTCAGTCACGCCATTTCTTTCGCCGTTTTCTTGTCAAGTCACCATTTTTCATAAAAACGCTGATTTTCCCATCAGTAGTCGAACGCGGATACCGATCGGTCGGGAGCGAGTACCACCAGGCGAACCTTGCGGCAATCGCACTCCGGGTCCACGCAATAGTATTCGAATACCGGATAGGGTCACGGGGGCAAGCCGTAGCTATGGGCAGCGTCTACGATATTCAACGTGAGTATGCCGTAGATGTTCTCTTCGGGGTATCTGTTGCTGAAAGGTTCCAGTTCCATGGTATCAAAGATTAAAAAAACTGTAAAACCGAAACATTTTTCGTAAAAACTACCGCAGCCTCTTCATCTCGGTTTCCGTCAATTCCGCCGTGGCAAAATTGATCCCGAGCCGTTTGAGAAATTCGAAATACCGACATGCCGCGGATGTTTCCCAGGTCATTGCGGGCTTCGTTTCATGTTTGGAAGCAAGGAGGGGCGATGGGGGAAGGGTATCGTACAAGCCCATTTCGTAATTCTTCCGTACGGTCAGCGCGAAATCGTAGTTGGGATTCAATTCGATAGCGCTTTCTACCAGATGCAAGGCAAGCTCGCGGTCTCCCGTTCCGAACATCGCTATGGCGTAATTCGCATACGTTCGATATATTTCCGGAAAAATAATTCTCTTCCGGAGCAATATCTCAAAGCCGTCATCAAACTCTGAAATTGCCACGTCAAATTTCTTTTTCTGCAGCGACTGCGTAGCTTTCTCGTGTTGTCGTACAAAAAAATTAAAATCGTCGTCCCGATTCGACGATTCGATAACGAAATGCTTCGGAGCCATGGCCGACTGTGGTTCGCGTTCCTTTTGATACGGGGACTTGCCATCCAAAAATTCCTGCGGCGTATGATTGTAGAGATCATTGAGAGCGTCCATGAGGGCAGTCGAATCGCCAGCGGATATTTTTTTCTCCAGCAATTCAAAAAATACCGTCATTCCATAGGCGATGTCATCGGCATATTCCCGAATGATATTTTCTGCGGCTTCTATGGAAATAGCCGTATTCAGGCCTGCCTTTTTCAGCATTTTTTCCGCATTTTCCCGGGCTTTCGCGTATGTTTCCGCACGGGCTTTCGTTCCTGGATTTCCCGATTTGTCCATAAACCCCGTATTCCCCACCGTTATGCTTTGTTTGTTTCGTCCAAGTTCATAGACGGTTTTCGGGGAAAGTTTTTCCGAGGAGGATTCGGCGGGATTTTTGATTCACCTTCCAAACGTAATGGGCAATGCCGTCATGGAAGGGGAGATGATTTCCCAGCCATCGCCCACGGGGCCAATGCGCACGAGAACGGTGGTATCGGTTTCCGCCTGAAGCGTGCCGCTCTGTTCGCGTATCTGATACGTCATGTCGGTAAAGATATCCCTGAGCGTAAATCCGACGAATACGCGAATTTCTTCTATGGTGAACACCCCGTATTGGCTCTTCGTAAGATCCGTATAGGTCTTCATGGCTTGGGTATCGAGGGTATCCGGATTCCGTTCGATATAGGCCTCCAGTACGGAACGCCCTTTGATCTTGCGATCGAAAATGAGCCATTCCAAAAACAGTTCCTTCACTTCGGGATCGTTCACGTCCGCGAGATCCCCATTCTCGAAAAAATCCCGGAAAGCGTGGCGTTTTTCCTTATCGTTGAGAAAATCGAAAGCAAAATCGGTAAGGCGGGGTATCGTGCCCGGAGGAAGCATGCAATGGGGGTTTAGGGGGTGGGAAGGTGGTGGTGGCGGAGTGAAATATGGGGATAAGGTAGTGAAATTCTGGTGAAAATCAAGATATATTCGGGGTTGGGGGCCTGTCGTTTCTTTTGAAATTGAACTTAGGATTTCATCGTTTTGCAGGGGACTCCATACGGAGCAATACCAGAATCATCCGACCATGACGTATCGAAAGAAATTTTTGGCGCAAAATATACAAATATGTTAGCCTGATACGGTCGGACGCGTATCTTTATCCCGTCAACCGAGAAATACATGAATGCCGTCGGTGAAATTGCTTGAAATATCCCAAATGCGGGAACGATTGCCCCTCGCTCAAATATCCTTGCGTCAGCATGAGTAAAAACGCGAACGGGAAGCGGAGTTTCCGATATTTTATCAGATCCATTGAGTAGTATGCCAATAGTACGGGAAGCGTTGGAGGCTTTGAGCCAAAAACAAAACGAATATTGAAAAGTGCTCCGGGTTACGAAATTGTCCTGAGGCCTCACGAATACGGTATGCTCCATTGAAACGGAGCGATGAAAGTACGTGCTGAAAACCTGAGAATGACTCGAGAGGGAGAAAGCCTTTTTTGCCGCATCTGAAAATATACGGTTAGTGCCCAGAATGCTTGAGTTTTTTGCGCTTGGCAATCAGCAGGCAATTCTCATGGAACATAAAGCCTGAATCAACGGAAAAGACGCTTTCGACAAGATTCAGAACTGGGAACGCATCTGAAAACAAATGGGATCCGCCTTGGGGCAATTGCATGCGGATATCCATTCGAAAACTCCGGAAACCCAGAACGAGGCGATCCAATCGGTTTTGGAATATCTCTCATGGGGAAACGAGTCGTCGGATAAGGGAGAATTGAAAAATATTTTTCGGAAGAAGAATCTGGATATCGTCAGCCTCCACGGGGATTTCAGCCCCCATAACTGCCTGTTTCTCCCAGATGCATCATGAATATACGAACTGACTGCCGTATTTGACCCTTCGGGAAGAATCGCGAAATGACCAGCCATATTCGATGTATTTTATGCCTTGAATAACCGATGGGTCAAAGACCGGGAATCTTTTGGAAAATGATTCCTGGAATGATACGGGGCGGTCGATTTCGAATCCGAAGAATTCCAAATTCTCTCAAAGGTATTCGCAAAATATCTCAAGACGCTCTATGCCTATTTGGATACGAAGCAGACGTAGGGGAAATCCGGGAACCCATTCGGCCCTCCTACGTTGTCGAAATGGCACTTACCGGGCAATGTTCTATCGCCCGTTCGAGAGCGGAATCGTTCCCGCTTGTCTGAATCGCCTCCGCTTTGTGCGTGCTTCTGTTCATCCGAAAATGCGTGGAATCCATCCGAGCGCACTTGGCGCAGCCGATGCAATTCGAGGCAACTTTTATGAATTTTACTTTTACCCCATCCGATGGGGCGATGGAACTGGCTCTTTTGCCGTACGAGGCACCGGAAGCCGATACGGCGATGGAACTGGCGCTTTTGCCATACGAAGTACCGGAAGCTGATACGGCCGGTCCCGAACTCGTAATCGCCGTGTTTTCGGGTACCCGTTCGCTGCAGGAAACCAGTAGGAAGTTGACCGCTAAGAATACGAACAGGGTGTTTTTTGCCCGGTTTTTCGGATTCGAGGGAAATGCGTTCATAAAAATGTTGAAAAGTGAGATTTCGTGTATTTAGGATATCCGAGAGATATTAGCGGAAGGTGAAGAGAAAGGGGAGGGGGTCTTGAATCAGTTCTCGCCTCTTCCAAAGTTCGGAGCTATTACAGATTTCAAGCCGAAAGCTTTTTGGCAAGTATCAACTACTCTCCATCTTCACAAAAAATATCCCATGACGGAATTGTTTTTCGGGATTTCTACAAAGATTATTGGGGCACGATACCAAAATGTTCTTGTTGCGCACTTGGGAGTATTTGATCAATCCCAATGCGGAAAACGTCTAAAGAACCGATGTAAGAATACAAAATCGATTCTGTTTGCGCGAACTGGATTACCATCCTTCTTGTTCTGAAGCCTATATATCAATCGATGTCGGATCTTCCGCAGCCGGGGTTTCCAGAAGCGTGGTTTCGATAGTACGGATGCTGAGGTTCGCGAGCTTGATTCTGGCTTCGGGGCTGATGGTGCCGTCCGGGTACATCTCGGCTTCGCTCATGCCCGTGAGCTTCAGGAGCGCACCACTGAGGAGCCCTTCCTGTTTTTCGGCGATGGGGGCCCGGTCGTCGATGAGCGTTTCGGACTTGGCTTTGAGATTCTTGTTGAGGGTATCGCGGACCTTCTTGTACTTTTCCTGCCCCAAGGCGTCTACCCCAACCTTGACGACAAGAATTTTGAGGTTGTCGTCGGCCGTCCGGTCCTGTGCGGCAAGGCGCGCCAGTATGATTTCCTCGGGGTTTTTCCCTTCCGTCGCCCTTACTTCTTTCGCGAGCCGGGCTTGCTCCGTTACGGATTGCAAGAGTTGCGCGAGGCGCTTTTTGAGATCGTCCTGTCCGGCTTTGGATTCGGCATTCTCCCCGAGCTTCCGGTATTCCGGTCCGGAGTAGAACGAGTCGAGCTGCTTCTGGAGCGCTACGGGATTTCCGGTGTCGAGCTCGGGAAGCCGGAGTCACGGGAACTTTTCCCGGATTTCCCCCTGGGTGACGCGGGACGTGACCTGGGTGATACGCTCCCGATGCGCAAGCTCCAGGCGGTTCGCCGCGAGCTCCCCGAGGAGCCTCTCCGTGTGGCCATCGCACGGTACCTGGCTCGGGATGCTGATTCCCTTCTTTTCGCGGCAGCGCTCCCCGTCGCGGGTCATCACGGTTCGGTTTCCCGTGAGGATCTCGGAAGGGGAGGAGATCTCCCCGGTTTTCGGGTCGGAATAGACGGGCCGGGAAGGGGGATCGAATCATAGCCGGATCTTCGAGTAGGCTTCGAGGGTGACCTTGGGGTCGGCGAGGGCGATGTCCGCGGGGGATTTGGTCTGGGCCCCCGGCGGCATCATGGCGCGGAGCCCGGCGAAATCCGCCCGGAGGTCCGCGAGGTCCCGGGCGTCGAGCTTCTTTCCCGTGGAGGATTCGATGCTTTTTATGACGTTCGCCTGCTCGGCGACGAGGAGGGCTCATTCGGCGAGCTTCGGGTCCTGGCCCTGGCGGACGAGGTCCTGTTGAGTTTGGGCGAGCTTGGAGTCGTAGTCGGGGATGAGTTCTTTGGGGGTTTTGCCTCAGGAGAGGGTGGAGAGCTTTTGGGAGAGCTTGGAGTAGGCTTGGTCGTATTCCTTGGCGCGTTCCGAGGTTTTCTCGCCCGTTTCTCACACGTCGATCTTCGATGTCGCTTTAACTTCGTCCTTCTTCGCCACGGTCTCGTCCTTCTTCGTAGTGCCTTCGTCAATGGTTACGGCAACCTCGCCCTTCTTCGCATTGAGTATTTTTTCATTCCACACATCCAGTTCCCCGGATATCAGCTCGGCACTCGAATCCATGTCCTTCGGATCCAGGCTCGAACCCAGCCCGCTCCTGAATTTGTCCTTCTGGTTTTTCGCTTCGGCCGGATCGGGATACGCCCGTTCTATTTTTGAGAGTACCTCGCCCGCCCGTGCCTGCAGTTCCGGGGGGAGTTTTTCGAATCCGGGAATTCCCTTGAGAATATCGTCGGAAAAACCTTCAGGTTTGCCTTGAATGGCTTGGATCGGTTCTCTTCGGGGCGCGGAAACGGGATTGTTGGCTGATTCGGACATGGGGGAATACTACCACAAAAAAATCCCCGATGCAAAAAACGGGGATTTTTTTCGGAATTATTTCTTGGCCGTTCTGACTGCCGCCGAAATACTCGGGTTCTGGCTGAATCTCAGTATGTCCTGTTCGAGCCGATCGTACATCTGGATATATTTCGGATCCGTCATCATGCTTCTCGCCTCCGCGATATGGGCCCTTACTCGTTCGAAGAACGGTCAGGCGTTCGAGGTTTTCGACCTGAATTGCTCGGCGGTGATTTTCCCATTGGAATAATCGTTCAGCGCTTGTGTGAGCATTTGGAATTCCAGGTTGATCCGGTCGCCTTCCTTCTTGATCCTGGCGAGTTTCGCAATATCTGCGTCCGCGTTCGCGATCCTCGCGTCCGCTTCCCGGCTTCTCGTTTCCGCGTTCGCTATCCTCTCGTCCTGAACGGCCGATTCCACGCACAGATCCACCAGCTTGTTGAAAACTCACTCCAACTTTTCCACCTTGTCCATTTCCCCAGCCGCGCGTTTCGTCTCCACGAGTTTCAAAAGGCTGTCCTTTTTGATCCTGGTTTCCGCGACGCAGGTATTCCGTACCTCGTCCATCCGCGCGGTGGGCCCCGCCGCTTCGACGGGCGATCCCCCGAGCGCGAGCGACACCCCCAGCGCCGCCCCCGCCACCGCGTTTTTCAACCGGGATCCGGGCGCTTTCTGCTTCCCTTCCGCCTCCGTGATACTTTCTCCCCTTACAGGGAGCGAATTGCTGGCCATATTGTATTGGATTAGTTGCTTATAACTGTACTCGGAATGCCCCCTCCCGTCAAAATATTTTTCCAAGTCCCGTGGATCCCTGAGTCACGCGCGTACCACATGCCCTCAAAGCGTACGCCTCGGCTTCGCCCATGTCCTAATCCCACCACCTGTTTTCGAAATTGCAACGGGATTGCCGGGACGGGGCGGTCCACCATAATTTTTCCGCGCCCCTTTCTTGTGCCTGGGCG
>CAIVSN010000066.1 GCA_903908595.1 uncultured bacterium | reverse complement strand
GGCTTTCGGATTTTTGACCGTGCCTAAAAAATCGAGAAAGGGGCGTTTTTCGGGACTTTGGGAGACAGAAGGCATTGACTTCCTCGTTTTTATGGTTTTGGATTGTCGGATTCGTGTGTTCGTGGGATTTATGGGATAAATATTGACATGTGATAAAATTCGGCTATTTTGTCCGAAATATTACCCGTTAAATATAAAAGCAAATGACCCCCCAAGAATTACTTGCACGGGCAAGAGTACGATTTTCACAAGGAGAGATAGCTTCCATCCTATGAAGAGATCCCCGAACGATTCGCAGATGGGAGAAAGGAGAGATAGACGTTCCCTTTTTAATCGTTCCGGCACTTAAAGAGGCCCTTTGAAAAAATGATATAAAAAATACCGATGCGGATTTCACCTTCGTTGATTTGTTTGCCGGAATAGGCGGAATTCGGATTTGATTCGAAGAAGCCGGTTGAAAATGCGTTTTTACGAGCGAATGGAATCCATGGTCGGTAAAAACGTACTCGGAAAATTTTTGAGAGGAACATGAGGTCAATGGTGACATCACTCAGATGCCAGCGGAAAATATTCCAAATCACGACGTTCTGTTGGCAGGATTCCCGTGTCAGCCATTTTCCATAGCCGGCGTAAGCAAAAAGAATTCCCTCGGTCGGAAACACTGATTTGAATGTGCTACCCAATGAACGTTGTTTTTTGATGTCGCCCGGATTATCTCCACAAAAAGGCCGGCCGCATTTCTTTTGGAAAACGTGAAAAACCTGGTTTCCCACGATAAATGAAACACTTTCAAAGTTATTTTGCAAACGCTTCGCGATGAGCTTGGCTACGACGTGCATTGGAAAATAGTAGATGGGAAATCTTGGGTACCGCAACATCGCGAACGGATATTGATCGTATGATTCCGCGAGAAAACGGATTTTACATGGGATGCTTTCAGGACCCCCTTGTCAACTCCGAAACTTGATTCCATACTTCATCCCGAAGACGGGACTGAACTGGCTATCGAGCACGATGATATCCGTTGCATTTCCTGAACGAAAGGGGAAGTCCAATCAAAATACACGCTTTCGGATAAATTGTGGGCATATTTGCAATGATATTCCGAAAAACATAAGGCGAAAGGGAATGGGTTTGGCTTCTGACTCGTAACCCCAAGCAATACGAGCCGGACGCTTTCTGCCCGATATTACAAGGATGGGTCGGAAATACTCGTTTCCCGATGAAAGGGGAAGAATCCACGGAGGCTTACTCCTAGGGAGTGCGCTCGGCTCATGGGTTTTCCTGATTCATTCAAAATTCCCGTTTCGGATACTCAGGCGTACCGGCAATTTTGAAATTCGGTTGTCGTTCCCGTAATGAGGGAAGCCGCAATCGCTATAAAACCGCACGTGATGGCAATCAAAAACAGGGAACTGTCTTCTCAGACTTCTCTCCAGATTCAAATACAGAAGCCTCTGCAAAATGCGAACTCCTCGTTCATTTCTCCGCTCTTCGTTCAACGTACGTAAAGTACGTCTCACTCCAGTGCTCGAAATGAACTTCGAATTTCATCATTTTGCAGAGGCTTCTACAGGCGGCAATTCCCAAGCCCAATCTCGTAACGGTATAATATATGAAATACTGATATCTTTCCGAATACTTCGAAGGGATAGTTACCAAAAAACTTAGCGCGGTGGAAGCGAACCTAGTAAGTTCCAATCAGCACGAGTTCAATGGAACAAACGATATGAAAGCGGTTTTTGGCAATGCCGATGATCAAAAAAAAACATTCGAAGCACGATTTATGTATCTTAACGATTTCGACGAAGCGACCGTCTACGAGGACTGATACGTTACTTGGTATGATGCGAGAGCAAAGAGCACCGAACGAACATGAAGATCGGAATACCGATTATATTTTTCAACCACGGCGATATCCAAAAGTGCCCATGAAGGGGATCTTCTTATTATAGGAAAGCTTTCGGATGGAAAATTATTGGTAGTGATTGCGGAGAATGAATCTACTGTTGCGAGTCAATTGCAATGGTTGTTTTGAATAACGGGTGATTCGCGTTCTTGATTTTCAGTAAGAAACGAACTTGAAACTGAACAGGATCGAATTGAATTCGCTTCCAAAGCTATATTGGAGACTATTGGGATTGAAGTCGAGATGAAAGATGAGACGTTCTTGGATAAAATGATTGAACTCTTCTGAAATGAGAAATTCCCAACTACCAAAGTGTTTTCCAGCTATGCGAGGAGTACCTTGCCAGAAATTTCAGCAAACGACGACGCCGACGAAGTTATCATGGCATGGATTGAGCGTGAAGAAGTCTTATTTCGAACATTGGAAAAATATTTGCTTGGAGACAGGCTTTCAAAAGGATTCATGACATCAGGCGGAATGGCAGATGTGGATTGATTTATCGAATTCTCATTGGGTGTGCAAAACCGAAGGAAAAGCCGGGCTTGAGCTGGTTTTGAAAATCACCTCGAACACCTGTTCAAAAATCTTGGTCTCAGACATTCGCGCACTGAAGTAACGGAAAACCGGTCAAAGCCAGATTTTTTATTTCCATGAATAACCGAATATAGAAACCCATTGTTTCCTACTTCAAAGTTAACTATCCTCGGTGCCAAAACCTCCTGCAAGGATCGATGGAGGCAAGTCTTGACCGAAGCTGCCAGGGTCGAAAAGAAACATCTTATCACATTGCAATCCGCTATCAGCGAAGCCCAAACGAATGAAATGCAAAGCCATGGCTTGCAACTGGTATTGCCTCAAAAAATTCATTTGACGTATTCCGAAGCACAACGTCTATGGCTTATGAATTTAACCTGATTCATACGCCACGTAAAAGAGAAGAATCCTTAGGAATTCTTTTAAAAACTAGAGATCGCTATGCCGCTTGGCCATATTTTCCGCGTTTCTCATATAAATGACCTTGCTGATTTTCTCGAAAACCTCCGGGTGCTTCCGTGAAAGCTCCATGATCGCATAATCCACGATGACCAGGAGGAGCGAATCCTCGACGGCCATCACGGACGCCTGTCGCACCTTCGGCGCGGAATGGTCGAATATGGCCATCTCGCCCACCAGTCCTCCGGAATAGACGTAACCGAGAAGGACTTCGCCGGTACTCCTCTCGCGATAGGTCTTGAGTTTTCCGGTTATCACGACGTACATGGCCGTGGCGTCGTCGCCTTCTCGTATCAATACGTCGCCGGCATAGATTTTCCTTTCTTGGGAAAATAACGCCACGGTAGATTTTTCTGCATCCGAGAGGCCGGAGAAAAGGGGAATTCCGTCGAGCATAGGGAATTATTTACGTGCTACCATCTTATACAATTCCAGCACATCTCCAACTTCGATTTTTACATCCCCCTTGAAACTGATGCCGCATTCGGAAGGAGCGAGGATTTCGTGTACGTCGAGCGGGCCGGTTTTGAGGTTGAGAACTTCCCCGTTCCCGATTTTCTCGCCGTTTCGGATGACGCGGATTTTGGCCTTGTTCTCGATTTTGCCTTCCTTGACCTCCATTCCAACGATTAGCTTGTCCTTGCTGGAGAAGAAAATCGCCTTGACCTTGGTATGCCCGAGCTCGACGTTGTCGAAGCGGAGATCCACCATTCCCGTAATGATCGCTTCGACCTTTTCGAGAATGTGGTAAATGACCTTCTTGTCGATGAATTCGATTTTGGAATTCGCGAGCGTATGCCGCGCATGGATGTTGACGGAGACGTTGTACGCCACGAGCAATGCTTGGGAAGTCCCGGCCATGAGCGCGTCGGAATCGTTCACCTCCCCGACTCCTGAGTGAATGAACGTCACCTTGGTCTCGTCCGTCGAGAGTTTTCCGAGCGCGGACTTGAGCGCTTCAAGGGAACCGGTGGTATCGCATTTCAGGACGATCTTGAGCTGTTTGAGCGATCCGGTCTTGATCCGGGTAAGGAGCATATTGAGCGAGGCCCCTTCGAAATTATGGATGGACTTGGTGCTTTTCGCGATTTGGAACTCGTGGGCCTTGCGTGCGGCGGTCTCGGAATCCGGCATCGTCTGGATGAGGTCTCCCCCTTCCACGACATGGGAAAGCCCGACGACCTGGACCGGAGTCGCGGGTCCGGCTTCGTCCATGTTCTTCCCCTTGTAATCCTTGAGCGCCCGAACGCGTCCGGATGCGTGGGCACAGGTGATGTAATCGCCCTTCTTGAGGAGCCCGGCGTTGATGAGTACCGTGGCCAGAGGCCCGAGCTTGGGGTCGAGATGGGACTCGATGACGGTTCCTACCGAAGCGCGGCTCGGGTGGGCCTTAAGCTCCATCATGTCGGTAAGCAGGAGAATCATGTCGATCAGCGTCTCGATGCCGAGGCCCGTGTGGGCCGAAACCGGAACGATAACGGTATTGCCTCCCCACTCTTCGGGCTGCAATCCCTGCTCGGCGAGTTGCCCGCGGATGAGGTCGAGATTCGCTCCCGGCTTATCCATCTTGTTGACCGCGATAATCATCGGGATTTCCGCCGCTTTCGCGTGATTGATGGATTCGATAGTCTGGGGTTTCATTCCTTCGTCGGCCGCGATAACGATCACCGCGAGGTCCGTGAGTTTCGCCCCCCTGGAACGCATGATGGAAAAGGCTTCGTGTCCCGGGGTATCGAGAAAGGTAATCTTCTTGCCATTCTTCTCGACCTGGTACGCTCCGATTTTCTGGGTAATTCCCCCGGCTTCCCCGGATGCCACCTGGGTCTTTCGGATATAGTCGAGAATGGACGTCTTCCCGTGGTCGACGTGTCCCATAATGGAAATGATCGGAGCCCGGGGAATCAGCTTTTCCGGATCGTCGTTCTTGAGGAGCTCGCTGATATTCCCGTCCATGATGTCGGAAACCGAAGTATCCGTGCTCGCTTCCCGGGAAACTTTGACCTGGAAGGAGCTCCCGATAAGATAGCACGTGTCGAAGTCGATTTTCGTGTTGATGTTCGTCATCATCCCGTTCTTCATCAGTTCCCCGATGATTTTCACGAGCGGAACCCCGATTTTCTCGGAAAATTCCTTGACGGAAAGCATTTCCGGAATGGCGATTTCCTGCCCCGTTCGGTCGACGAGGATTTGGTTGAAATTGGAATCCCTTTCGCGTCGGTCCTGGTCGATCTTTTTTCCCCTTCGGAATTTTCCATCGTCTTCGCCGGTTCCGGGAGTTTTGAAACCTTTCTTCGGCTTCTCGTAAGGAGTCGGAGTGCCGGGTTTCTTGTTCGGAAGGGAATTACGTCCGCGCTTCGGGGCGTTCTGGTGCGTTTTCGCATAGGCCTGAAGACGGTTCGGGGAACCGGGGGTGCCCGGAACGGGAGGTTTTCCTCCGGTATTCTGCTGGACGGGCGGCTTTGGAGCGATAACGATTTTCGGGGCCGGTTCGAAAGAAATCCGGGGAATCTGGGGCTTGCGCACTTTGAAATTCCGGCTGGTGTCGAACCTCAGGCCGGTCGCTTGCTGGGGAACGTTCGGAGCCAAAGCTCCTTTCGGAGGACGCTGGACCGGAGCCGTCGGCTTTTTCGGGCTTTCCGGGCGTTTTTCCACCGATTGGGGAATAATTCGTACCGGTGGCTTCGGAGCTATGGCCGGAGCCTTTTCGAACGTGATGGTCGGAACGAAGACTTGGGGTTTCTTTTCGCCGATTTCCACTCCAGGACTCGCTACGACTGGTGGAGTTTCAATGGGGGCGTGATCGGAAACCTTCTTTGCCTTGATTTTCAATTTCGGACCTCCGACTTTCGTATCTGCCCCCTCGCCAACGGGCGATGGAGGCACTTGTGCGTAATAATCGTCAATATTTGCTCCTGAAGTCATGAAAAATAGTAGTGATAACGGCTAGAGTATATACTTTTGGCGCATTTGTCAAAAGAGAGCGCGTCCGAAAGGGAAACCCCGGCAAAATGCGAACTCCTCGCCCATTTTTCCACCCTTCGCTCACCGTACGGGGGTACGGTTCACGGAGGTTCTCAAAATTAGCGGAAACCCCGGAAAAAACGCGAACTCCTCGCCGATTTTTCCGCTCCTCGCTCTACGTACTTGCCAGTACGTTTCGCTACGGTGCTCGAAATCGGCTTCGGATTTCATCGTTTTTCCGGGGTTTCCCAGGATTTCTTAAATCGAATGCTATTGTAACTGTTCCGCGACCTCTCCCGCGATTTTTATCGACGGGGTAAGGGTTTTCGCCCCTTTTTTCCATCGCGCCGGGCAAGCGGTTCCGGGATTTTCCGACATGAATTGCAATGCTTCGATTTTCCGGAGGAGCTCCTCGCTGTTGCGGCCGAGGGGGCCGCTCGTCACTTCGATGCCCCGGACGATTCCCTGCGGGTCGATAATGAACGTGCCGCGTGCCGCGATGCCGGTCTCGTGATCGTAGAGATTGTAGGTGTCCGCTACCGATCCGGTATGGTCGGCCAGCATGAGGTAAGGGAATCTCTGCATCAATCCCTCGTGCTTCACCCACGCCCGGTGGGAGAACACCGTGTCCGTGGAAACGGCGAGCACCGTAACCTTGGCCTCGTCGAAGCGGTCTTTGGCGTCGGCCATGTCCCTGAGTTCCGTAGGGCAGACGAACGTGAAGTCGGCCGGATAGTAGAACAGCACGGACCAGGTCCCTTCGAGCGAGGCGAGGGAAACCTGCGTGGTATCGTCTTTGACGGGATCGTAGGCCGGCAAGTCGAATGCCGGGGCTTTGACGTCGATTTTTACCGTATCGTAAGCGTATTCGAATTCTGACATATTGCGTGTTAGGTTAGAAAAATAACCGACGATGATATCCTTTTCGCGGAAAAATTCAAATCAATTTGGCAACTCCGACGACTTTTATACAATGGGGGCTATGAAAAAACAGAACACCCCGGAAACCCCGACTCCCGTACTGCCGATTTTGTCGCTCAGCGGGATCCAAAAATTCCTCGATGGGAAAGAAATCCTCCACGATGTCAGCCTGGAAGTGCTTCCGGGGGAGATTTTCGGCTTCCTCGGACCGAACGGGGCCGGGAAAACCACGACCATGAAGTGCATACTCGGGCTTCTGGAACCGGAATTCGGGGAACTCAGAATCCTCGGATCCGACAAACTGACCCGGGAAATCCGCCACCATATCGGGTTCATGCCGGAAAACACCTACCTGTACAAATATTTGACCGGCAGGGAATTCCTCCGTTTCAACGGCAAATTCTTCGACATCCCGAAGGAAGAGTTGGAAAACCGCATCGACGAACTCATCGAACGCGTGGGACTGAAACCTGCCGAAAACAAGCTCCTCGCGAAGTATTCCAAGGGAATGCTCCAGCGCATCGGGCTCGCCCAGGCCATCATCAACCATCCGAAAATCGTATTCCTCGACGAACCGATGAGCGGTCTCGATCCGGTGGGACGGAAGATGGTCAAGGACCTCATCCTGGACCTCAAATCCCAGGGAACCACGGTATTTTTCAATACCCACATCCTTTCGGACGTGGAATCCATCTGCGACCACTTCGCCATCATCCACTTCGGGAAAATCATCGCGAACATGAAGGTGAGCGAACTCAAGGGATCCCTGGAAGATTTCTTCATGGAATCCATCGAGAAGACGGAAGAAGGAATCGGAGACGTCGTATAATCATTCCATGCAAAACACATTCGCCATCGCGATCGATCTGGACGAAACCCTGGCCGGAACCTTCCGGAAGATTTTCGAGTACGGAAGCACGAAACACGGGTGGGCGCTCCCGTTCGAGGAGGCCGTCGTAGTTCACGATTGGTGGGACGTTCCGGAACTCAAATTGTCCAGGGAACAGGCATTTTCCCTGTTCGACGAATATTTCCTTGCCGACCCAACCGATGCTACGATTCCCCAAATCCAATGAGCCCGCGACGGGGTTTTGGAAATCATGGGGATGGGGGGCGACCCATTCGTCGTAACCGCGAGGACCGAGTCGATCCGGAGCCGAGGCACGGCCTCCTGGCTCGCGGCGCACCTGCCGGAAATCGACTACGCGAGCCGGGTGCGGTTCACGAACCATTACGTGGCGGGCGGGGTCGGGAAAGGTGAGGTCTGCCGTTCGATAGGCGCGGATATCCTGATCGACGACAATATCGAATTCATTCGGGATGCCGCCGCCTGCGGGGTAGTCGGCATCCTGCTCGACAAGCCCTGGAACCGGAATTACGAAATTCCCGATACCGCCGTCCGGGTCTCCGGTTGGGACGAAATCCCGGCGATGGTGGAACGGATACGAAAACGAACCCCATGAAAATCCTCGTAGGCCTCTCCTGAGGCGTCGATTCCGCCGTTTCCGCGCTCTTGCTCCAGCGGGCATGACACGAAGTCCATGCGGGCTTCATGATCAATTACCTCGCGGATACCGGAACCTGTCCCACCGGGGAAGACATCGAAGCGGCCAGGGAAGTAGCGGAATACCTCGGCATTCCATTTTTTACCTTCGACTACCGGGAAGCCTACGAACAACGGATTGTCCAGCATATCTATTCCGGATACGAACGCGGCATCACGCCGAATCCCGACGTGCTTTGCAATAACCTCGTCAAGTTCGACCTGTTCGCGGCGGAAGCCCGGGAGTTCGGATACGACAAAATCGCCATGGGACACTACGCTCGCATCCGGGAAGACGCGCAGTGATTCCATCTGCTCAAGGGAATCGATCCGGAGAAGGACCAGAGCTATTTTCTCTCCCGGCTGTCCCAGGAGCAATTGTCCTATGCCCTCTTCCCCATCGGGGAATTGGAAAAGAAACGCGTGCGCGAACTCGCCCGGGAAGCGGGATTGCCGAACGCGGAAAGGAAAGACAGCCAATGACTCTGTTTCATCGGAAAGGTCAGCATGAAAGGATTTCTCGAAGAACGGCTGCCAAAAAAACCGGGGGATATCCTCGATCTGGCCGGCAACGTCATCGGCACTCACGAAGGCGCGCATTTCTACACCATCGGGCAACGGAAGGGGATAGAGATCGGCGGCGGTCCGGCCCTGTTCGTCATTCGAAAAGATACGGTGGGGAACCGAATCACCGTATGACCGGAAAGCGCTCTGGAACTCCATAAGACGCGGTGCATCGGGATCGAATGGCAGGCGACGATTCCGGGGAGCGTACCCCCGGAGGATGCGTCCGTCAAACTCCGGTACCGGCAGGCGAACGAACCGGCGCGCATCCGGGTGGACGAAACCGTGCTAACCGTGGATTTTCCCCGTCCGCAACGGGCTCCGGCGCCGGGGCAATTCATCGTAGTATACGACGGGGATGAAGTGGTCGGTTCCGCAATTTTGGAATCGGCATGCTGCGAATAGGGAAAAATGTAGGGTACAAATTTAGTCCCCGGATTTATACGTTATGCCTTATGCCTGCCACACGCTATCTTCGATTTGGAAAAATCATTTGCAATTCACGATAACTTCTCCTAGAATTTGCCGGACTTACCCCTGTTTGTCGTTTATACCTCACTTTTCGGAATATGAAAACGGAAAATTCGCCATCCCAAGGGAAGAAACTCCTTGTGGCGCTCGGCGTCTTCGTCGTGACGACGCTCCTGACGTACGGGACGATGTCGACTCCCGGAGGAAACCTCAAGTCCACCCCCTACCAGAACCGGAACGCAACGGCGGACCAAAAGTTAGACCATCTGACAGGTGCTCAGGGCAGAACGGTGCTCGATGGGGTAGTAACCCGGGTAAAGCTGAGGGCGATGGAAAAAGGCGGAAATCCCATGAACCCAACGACTTACAATGCCTACCTTGACGCCTATCTCAACAAGATAAACGCATTGGACAATACCACGAGGGCGAGCTTGGGAAACGATTACGAATTCCTCTTCCAATACATCTATCCGAGAGTGCACGAACTCCGGATGAGCGATACGCCGATAATGGTGGCGGTAAGCGATCAATCCCGATACCCGGGTTGTAGTTCGGACAATCTCCATCTGCCGAACGGGCAGGTATGGGCGGCATGCAACGTCGGGGCCAGCACCTCGTGGGACGGCGTGAGCCAACTGAAAGAATGTCAATCTGCTACCGATTGCAATCCCGGAATACCATGGAAATGAAATTACTACCAATGGGGAAGGAACGATACCGGATACACGCATATGCTCAAGCAGTCATTCAGGCCAGGCGAAGCGGCCCGGGACGGCGGATGGGAAGATCCGAAAAACAACGGCTGGGGAAGTTCGAGCAACGATACCGAGACGAATAACGGATCCGACAGTTCCCCAACCGCGAGAAAATGACCTTGTGCCGACGGTTGGCACGTGCCGAGCCAGAAAGAATGGCAAGACGCGAATGACGCGACCAGCGTGAATGCTCAAGGCGTGAGAATTTCCAGTCTCCTCCAAGAAAAATTGAAACTTCCTGGCGCTGGAGGAAGGATTTCCGAATATACTTCCGACGCTTCGAATTATTACAGCCCCGGCGCATCATATTGGTCAAGCAGCAAAGAACACAGTTACGGGATCAATGCATACCGGTACGATATGACTCCGAAAGTCATGGCCAGCAAATGGGACGAATTGGAGCTCTTCTATGCTGCATCGGCTAAAACGGCATCATCGGAAAGATCCAGTGCGTATCCAATACGGTGTATTTCGAATACGGTTTCCGAAGCGACGAAGGGATCCTGTGCCGCTTCACCTGCTTTCGGCAATATGAAGTCCCTGACCATCGGCATTCCCACTGCGGCAAATACGCCATGGAGGTATAACAATACCCCCGGAGACTGTACCTACACCTGCAATGCCGGTTGGAAATGAGATGGCTGTACCACGAAAGCCGACCCGTGCGATACGGAATTCTTTGAAACGTTCTATTTGGGAGACAGCGAAAAAAAGCCCGTAGTGATCGCAAAAGCCGAATCGCTCGTGCAGAATATCCACAGAATCAGCATCTGCGGTCCGGAAGCTACCCGGAATGCCGATTTCATGGACGACGGTATCGGATATTACAAGCAGGAAAATATCGTGAACGCTTGCCCAACTGGCTTCCATCCCGCCGAGAAACGGGAATTGGGATATCTGTCCAGCAGGGTGAATAGCGACGGGCAATATAATTCGCATCCGACGAATCCCACCTTCAGGAATCAGTGAGACTACTTTGAATACGGGGCTAATGCCGCCTGAGTGAAGAAAACCTATGCCACCCCCCGGTATTGGCTGTTCGATTCTCAGGCAGTCGCCACGAAAGATTTGATCATGACGGGGATAGGCCGATTCTGAACCGCGAATTTTTCCGGAAAAATGCTCGCGTTCCCCGTGAAGTGCGTAAAAGACCACGCGCTTTCGAGAAACGGCAAAGACGAATTGCAATTGTCGGGATGCGAAGAGACCGATACCGTACGATGAATTACCGTTTGTACCAAGGTAACGAAACTTATGAAAGATCATACGAATCCAGAGTACCTAACGTTAACCCCGATTGATGTCCCCCTGCCGGACAATCTGAAATGGCTATCGACCGATATTACCCAAGTAGAAAGGACGAATCTGACCATGAATTTGATTGCGTCCGTGAAAAGATTCGAAGTTGATGAAGCTCACATCTTGCGTGGCACGAATCAGATAACTTGCCCGGTTGGATACGGCTTCCCGGAACTGGTTACAAAGGTTTATCTCGGAAAATATTATCCCGGATTCTGCGTCAAGAAAGATGCCGCTTATACCGAAGCAATCGAGAATATACGAAAGAGTGCTTGCCCTGCAACGGTTACGTGCGCCATGCAGCTTGAAGTATGTACTTCCGTGTCGGACGTCACTTGTCCAAATTGACACCATATCATGACACATATTGAATTCCAATGACTCAGATGGGGAGGCGGTAATCGGGGAATGCCGATGGGTTGATATAGCTGATTTCCGCTTCCGAGTAACGGAAGACCCCTTGATGATCGGAATCGTTCTGGGACCGACTTCAGCTTTGCGTCCACTCGCAAAGCCATGTGCTCAGGCGAGGATTGTTACCTTCCCGATATCAACGATTACGCATATTTCATAAAGTGAATGGATATAAGTCAATCAAAGGTGAATAATGAGGGTGCTGAATATATATTTTCCGGATCCGGAAAGATCGGAGTGTGCGTAAAGGACTAGGAATATCACGTTCATGGCGAGGCTTCTGGAAGAGAGGGTATGGATGGCATTACGTATAAATCTGGGGGCTAATTTCTGCCCCACTGAAATCACTCCGCGGCGGATAACGATTGTTGGCACAAGTGCATGTATACCCAACAGGAATTGGTTTCCCGGTTTTTCCAGTCACATATTCCCGATAAGCTCCCGAAAGAAGAAAAATAAAACCTGTTCCGAATCTGTAACCGTAAAATACAGAAAACCAATTCCTGTTGGGTATACTAAGTCTCTAAGCAAAAATAAGTTGCATCTTTGCCACGTATGTATGAAGTATCAGGCAAGGCGACTCTTACGCAGTGGAGCGGGCTCCACAAGTATGAGGCAACGATGGCTGATGCTCATGCGTACGATGGGAAAGCGTAAGTTATTTTTGCTTGGAGACTTAGTCTCTCAGATGGCAAAGATACAGCGTATTTTTGCCATCTGAGAGACTAATAAAGAACAAACGGGCGAAAAAAAATCTCCGAGCCTTGAGACGGTACGCCGTCCTTATGGGGATGCCGGCTATCTCGAATTTTCGCCCAATTGATGCTTGAGAAACAGGAAATATACGAGATAGGGGACATGCCCGGAAAGGATGCTGTTCAGGATTCAGGAAACCGACAGGTCGGAGATTCACAATATGAATTTCAATTCCTGCATCAGGCTGACGTTGCTCACGAAAAACAAGTGGAAAATCACGAACAGGATTTCCGAAACGTAGATGAAGAGCAGGGTTATGCAATAGAAAAATACCGTGGAGAGAAACGGTATCTGACCATAATTCTGCACCGTAAACGATTCGCGCACCCGCGAGTTCACGAAAATGAG
>CAIVSN010000065.1 GCA_903908595.1 uncultured bacterium | reverse complement strand
GGTTTTTCCAGTCACATATTCGGACATCTTTCATTTTTTTCTTCGGTCACTTATTCCCGATAAGCTCCCGGAAGAAGAAAAATGAAACCTGTTCCGAATCTATGACCGCAAAATACCGAAAACCAATTCCTGTTGGGTATACATTCCCACTCCAGATGAATCAATACCACATTCCTACTCCAACTCTTTCATTATGGCCTTCGCGATTTCCGGCAACACGCCCGAATCGAGACCGGACTTGTTCGCGAGGATAACGACCCCTATCCCGGGTTCCCGTTTCCAAATGACGAAAGCGGAATACCCCTTGGTACCTCCGGCTTTCAGATACGTCGGGGATGCGGTATTCGCGGATTCCATGGTAATGGCGTAGCCAACCATTTTCGTAGAATCGATGGCTTCCAACGGGGTAACGGCAAATTTCCCCGCTTCGTTCAGTCACGTTTGATCCAGTCCGGTCAGCATTCCCAAAAATTTGAGCATATCGTCTCCCGTGGTAATGATTTCACCGGCTCCGGCCATGCATCCCATATCGGAATACGGGGCGTCGCTCAGGGTCCCGTCCCGCATGGCATATCCCAATGCTGCATTCCCATTGGCCCGCCCGATGAAATCGGGGACGTTCGTTCCCGTATCCGCCATATTCAAAGGTTCGGAAATCTCCTTTTTCAGCATTTCGTCGAATGAAGCATATCCCAAACGATCCTGGAGCGACATTCCTAGCAACCCGATTCCATAATTCGAGTAGGCATACGAAGCACTCTGACCGGGAAGGCATTTGTCCCGTTTGAGACAATTCGCCAAATCCTCCCGCTCGTAATTCCTGGAGGGAGACCACCAAACGGCTCCGTCGTTCCCGGCAGCTCTGGGAGCGGTAATATTTTCGGTCATGTTCCCGAGTCCCGAAGTATGCGTGACGAGATTATGATACGTCAGCGAATTTGGCAACAGGGATTTCAAAGGCTCCCTCATTGAAATATTTACCGATTCCATGGGGTCGATATCTTTTTTCGATACCCGGTTCGCGAGCATGAGTCCGGTAAACACCTTCGATACGGAACCGATGGAATAGAAGGTCTTTCCATCCGGAACTCCGGAAACGTTCAACGATTTGACGCCAAAGCCAAAAGTGCCGGAAAAATCGCCCTTCACGACGCCTACTACCATTCCGGGCGACTTTTTCTCGGTTTTCCCGCTCGGATCGATGAATGTGGCGGTATGGCTCTCGACGATTTTGCGTACCGAAGCGGCAACATCCTCCGCGCTTCCGCGATCAACGGGTGATACCACGTTGACCGGTATGGGATTTCCCGTAGGCACGGGAGTTACGGAAGTAACGGGCATGGGAATCACAGTCACCGCGACGACCTCGGAACCGGAAATCCCTCAACCGATTTCAGAAACCGACGTTCCTATATCCGCTCCCGCCTCGTATCAGAAAGTCCTGGCGGAAATCGCGAATACGACTCCGCGTACCGCCTCGCGATTCGGGAAAAAATATTTTCACTTCCCCACGATCCCCCTTTGGGCCGCAGCGTTGACATATCCGTTCAGGCTGGCATCGGAAGCCGGATCCAGAAACCCCTGATCCACCGAAGACGGGGAAATACCCTTTGCCGAAAGTACCATTTTGAGCGTTTCCGCACGGGTTACGAAATCGTTGGGTCGGAACGTTTCCGAGCGGTTCACGATGCCGGCCACTGCCGCGGCCTCCACGTATCCGCACAAATCCCCAAGTCACGACGAAACGTCCGTGAAAATGTTTCCGGTACATTCCCCGACGGGCTGCCCCTTCAGATTCATGACGATCTTTGCCAGTTCGGCGCGGGTAATGTTTCGGCTGACCGCATATCCGGCATCGGAAGATTGAGGGTTGATAATGCCGCCGTTGGCCAAAAGCCTGGCATAATATATCGGACCGCTGCCCTTTGGTGCGACCGGGGTAACGGGGACACGTGGGGTGACCGGAGTAACCGGAGTAACCGGCGTAACCGGAGTAACCGGCGTAACCGGAGTAACCGGCACAACCGGAGTAAACGGCACAACCGGAGTAACCGGCACGATTTCGCTATCCGATGCGGAACTCGGCATACGATCGATAAATGCCGTAATGCCATCCCAGGCCTCCTGCTTCAGAAAAATATCGCCGTGTCCGGCCTCGGCGACTCGAAGCATATCGAACTTCACTCCGCAGGTTCCCGACTTCATCCAGCTTTCCAAATCAGCCAATTGTTCTATCTGGATACGCTTGTCCTTGCCTCCCTGCAATATCAGGATTGGCGATTTGGAATCGCAGATATGGGATTTGACGGTGAGATTCAAATACGCTCCGCTGTTGGTATTCAAGTCGCCATATCTGTTGCGTATGGTACCCGTACAAAAATCACTGATAGATTTTCATGCCTTAGCTGCCTGGCTGCCGGACGACGGGGAATTGGAATTTTTTTGGATCAGCTCGCAGGTATGTCAGATGTCCAGAGGGCCGGGGGCGTTCGAGATAACGCCATCGCTTCCGTATTTCGTATTGATCATGAGCACGATGTATCATCCGAGGGAATGTCAGAACAGGAAGATTCTTTTCCGGTTGAAATTCTGGAATTCCGTACGGCCTTTGAGGGTGGAGAAAACCGTCTCCGGTTCCAGCACCACGTCTCCGATCGCCATGTCGGACTCCCGGTAGGCCAGACTCACGAGAAAAAAATTATCCAATTTTCAAATCGCTCCAATGGAAATTGGCATGTTTTTGGCGGCATCTTTGCTTTTGGCATCGTCAAACGTGGTTCCGTGCAACAGCAATATCATGTCCATGGAAGCTCATGCCGGCTTCGTAATGTACGCGGGCAGGCTCAACGTGCCAGCCCGTATCGACACTTCTTTTTGGGAATACGCTTTCGAGAGATCCAGCGTTTCATCACAGATGCCGGAAGCGCATCAATACATGACGACCGTGCCGGTATCTAGGGCATTCGCGTTCGGAAGCAAGGCAAATACCGAGGCAAGACACAGCAAAAATCAAAGGGGGAAGCGGGAAGATGCCCGCATAAGAGAAGGAAAGGCCATATTTCGTACGAGGTGAAAAAAACTCCTACTCGAAGATCACGTCAAGCGTTCGTTACGGATTTGATATCTTCTCTGGAATCCGATCGGCTTTCAGCGATGCTTTTTGTAAAAATTACTCGTCCAGTATATCAAAAACCAACCGCAACTCAAAAAAATAAGTGGCAGTTGGAAAAGTTCGTCATTACGGAATGGACTGAGAATACCTAAGTCTCCAAGCAAAAATACGTTGCAACTTTTCCGCGTATGCATGAGGCATCAGGCAAGGCGACTCTTGTGCAGTGGAGTAGACTCCGCAAGCATGAGGCAACGATGGCTGATGCCTCATGCATACGATGGGAAAGTGTAAGTTATTTTTGCTTGGGGACTAAACCCCCTCCTTCAACTTGTTCCGAATTATCATCGCGAAGAGCAAGAGAAAATTAATCTGGATGTTCTTGGAATAGTCCATGGCGGTTTCCGAATCGTCCAATCCCAGGAAAATCCGGTCGTTGATCTTCACGACGATGTCGTCGCCCAGCCCCGGCACCGCCGTAGAAGCGATTTGGAAGCCGCTCTTTTCCAGATCCGGCGTGTTTTGCAGGAGCGTATAGAGATTGACGTTCTCTTTGCTGACCCGGTTGAGGAAGTCTATGGCGACCGGAACCGTAGTATTCGTATTTTTTTCGGTTACGGAAACGTTCTTCACGTGAAAATTTTTCCTTGCCTCGTCGATGAAATAGAAATTCATGCTGTCGCCTCAGAGGAAACGGATGATTTTCGCCAACGTCGCGCTCATGGCTTCGTCGAATTCGTCGGTTTCCAATCGTTCGACCGAGAGCTGGCTGTTCAATTGGAGAAGCCCGTCGGTATACTCTTCCAATTGCTGGATATATATCTGGATGAATTCCTTTTTGACCTCCGGCTGTTTGAGCCTGGAAGCTTTTTCCACCTTGATGGACGAAGCTTGGAAACTTATGGCGAGCGAGCTTTCTTCGATACGGACCCGGTCCGCTTCTTTCCCCCCTTCGAACAGGTGTTTCGGCTTCTCGAAATAGTATCCCTGATACCCGGATATGAGATTCAGCTGTTTGAGAAAATTAAACACGGATTCATCTTCCACCCGTTCCGCAAAAAACGTCACGTTCGGGCTCTGCAACTTGAGAAACTTGAGAGAGAAAATCAGCGTTTCGAGGTCGTACATCATATCGAGTTTCCGAATGCATCGCTGATCCTGTCAAAAACTGGTTTCCAGCGACGACAGGCATTCCCGAACGGCATGGCAGCTGGAACACACCTTGAAAATCTCCATAACGTGGGGTCCGTCGATCTTGATGATGTCGATATCCAAAAATTTGGATATGTCTCCGAGCGTATTGTATCCGGAAGGAAAATCGTCTATCGCGATGCGGAACCCGAGGGCTTTCATCTCACGGATTACCTGATTGGTATGAACGACGTTAATGGATGATTCGTATTCCAGAAGCTCGATGATGATCTTCCTGGGATCGACCTGGTGAATCTGCGAAAGCGTTTTGATTTTTTCGACGAACTTTTCGTCCTGGATCGTATTCGGATTCACGTTGATGGAAATGGATCCTTGGGTATCGTTGTTGGAAATGAACATGAACGAAAGCGACAGTATCATCCAGTCGAGTTTTTCGATATATCCGGCCTTTTTTACGAATTTCAAAAACGCTTCCGGGTTCATCATCTTTCCGTTCCGATCCTTTACCCGCATGAGGATTTCCGTTTCGATGAGTTCCTGGTCGGTATCGAATATCCCCTGTCCGTAGAGTTCGATTTGTCATCACTCGATGATATCCCTCGCATGGGCAAGATCCATTTCGTTATTCAAAACCGTATCGACGCGATCCGCTGCGATCACGACACTGTCTTCGGATGCGAATTTTTGGGTTGCCCGTTCCTTGATATCTTTGGAAATCGTAAGCAAACCCCAGAGGCACACGTCGATTTGGCTCAGCTCTATGCTTTTCATCATCTCGAACGACAATTGGAGCGACTGGAACTTAGTTGGATAGTTCAGTTCGAGCCGACGCGACACCGCATCGAGCCGGTCCTGGATCTTTTCAAGGATTCCCTGGATCTCGTGATTTTCCTCAATGCCTCGGGCAGCGGCTTTCAGGCGGCCGATTTCGAATTTTTTGACGAAATTGACAAAGTGCGAATGGAACAATCCGATCCTTTCCGAAATATCATCCGGATCTTGGGAATCGATTGCCGTAAGCAGTCCCAATTGATCGCAGAGGGTCGAGAGCTCTGCCCGGTAATACTTGATGGAGAGGAGAAAGTTGTCGATGCCGTTTCCGGAATTCAGGCTCTGATAAAAATCAGACTGTTTCATCTGGGTCAGTGCTTGTTCGCGCATGGGGAGAGGATGGGGATTTCACGTATAGAGACTCCTGCAAAACGCGAACTCCTCGCCCATTTCTCCGCTCCTCGTTCACCGTACCCCAGTACGGTTCACTACGGTGCTCGAAATGAACTTCGGATTTCTTCGTTTTTCAGTGGTCTCTATAGTAAATAGATAAGACAAAAAGTCCAATTGGATTTTTTCCGACTACGGTTTCAGTATTTCCACGCTGACCATCTGGCTCGCCTTCTGCTTCGTAACGCTCGAAGCGCGGATTTCCACGATATATTTCCCAACGGCCAATCCTTCGCCGAGCGGTACCACGTATTCCGCGTTGCTCGCGCCGAGGATCTTGTACAGCTTGCCGTCGATATAGAGGTTGACCGCCGTAGTCTCCACCGGATCGACTACGCTGAATCTCAGGTTCGCCACTTGGCCTTCGTAGAGGCTGATTGCCTCGCTCTTCGGACTATTGACCACGATGACCGGTGGATTGGAAGTGCCTCAGAAAGATACGTTGTACGTCTTCGTAGAGGAATAGCCATAGATATCGATCACGACGACCGATATGGTTTGCGACCCCTCTTCTACGAAGGAGTAATCGGCCCTGGCGTTTCCTGAAGCGGCGGCAGGATTGATGGCAACGCTCCGGATTTCCCGGTCGTTCAGGAGAAACCTGACCTTCTGTACCGGATTGCTCGATTGGTAACTCACGGAAAGCGAGGATTTGCCAAGCGCTCGATTGGATCCTTCCAAGAGGTTGGTCTGGAAATCGACAACGGCGCGATCGGCCGACGGACGGACGCATACCTGATCGGTATAGCTCGAAACGTACTGGTCTTCCACGTCGAGCGAACCTTCTTCCCCGGAAGAAGGACGACCTCCGGCCCAGCTTCGGGTCGAAGAAACCCAGCTGTCGTCATACGATTCGACAATCGGTTCCAAATCCAACAACTTCCCGGTCTTTATGGATTCGGGAGGCGTGTCGGCAGTCACTTTTCCATTACAGAGGGAATCGACGGTCACTTCCTTGCCGGCGGATTCGAACTTGGTCGGCTTGACGGCAAACATGCCGGAAACTCGGTTTTTCGTGGGTGTACTGTCGCTGGCCAATTTTCCGGTAATGGAAGAAATGGTCGCCGTATAGACGCTGTCCGGTTTCTTAAACGGTTCCACGGGAAGCCCCTTGTGGGCGAACTCCATATAGTCCCGCCAAATGGGAGCCGCACAGTTGAGCCCGTCACAGGTTCCCTTGGTCTCGGTACCATCGACGTTCCCAGCCCAGACCACGGTCGTGTATTGCGGGGTATACCCCACGGTCCAGAGGTCACGGGGAAGGATTTTCTTGACGCCTTTCGAACTCACGTCCTTGTTGCTGGTACCGGTCTTGGCCGCGGACGGGCGATCCTTGAGGGTCAGGGCGTTGTTCCAAAAGGCGCTCGGGCGGGCCGTGGCATCGGAGATGATATTGCTGATAAGGTACGAAGCCGCGTCGGAAAAAATGTATTTGCCGCTGGATGGGACTCATTGCACGATGATATTTCCCTTTTTATCAACGATCTTGAGAATGGGTTCCGGCTCTTTCCTCCATCCGCCTTGGGCGAATACGGAATAGGCCTGCGCCATTTCGAGCGGTTTGACTTCCCCCGTACCGATGGCGAGCGGCATGCCGTAGAGCCCGTCGGTCCTCAAGGATTCGATGCCGAGCGAACGGGCATGCTTGACGACCTCCCCTTCCCCGCCGGCAACCTTGAACATCTTGATGGCCGGGATGTTCCGGGAATAGTCCAATGCCGTCCGCAATTTCATCTTACCGAGGAACTTCCGGTCATAATTGTCGGGCTCCCACTTGCCGAACCTGGTATTTACGTCATAAATCGGGGTTTCGGGTCCGACCGCGTCCTTGGTCATGGCCAACGAATATACGATGGGCTTGAACGACGAACCCGGCTGCCGAAGGCTGGTAATCATATTTACCTGTCCCTGTTCTTCGGTATTGTAATAGTCCGGTCCTCCGACCATCGTGACGATCTGCCCGGTCTTGTTGTCCAAGCTGACGAGGGCGGCACTGGTAGCGCCATAGGTGACGCGATTGATTTTGACCTGAGCCCGAACGAGGGCTTCCGCCTTGTCCTGGAGTTTCGGATCGATGGTGGTATAGATCTGCAATCCCCCCTGATCGAAGAAATCGTCCCCGTATTTCTTGAGAAGATAGTCTTGGACGTACATGACGAAATGCGGGTATTTGATACTCGTGACGTTCTTGCGGAACTCGAAATCGATCCCGTCGATGACGGCCTTCTTGAATTCGTCCGGGGTAATCTTGTCGTCTTCGAGCATGCGGGTCGCCACGAAGTCCTTGCGGCCAGCCTGGTATTCCATCGCGTATCATTCGAAAGAACGGGCCTCGGACGAAGAATCGGAAACGGCTCCCGAAGCAGCCTTGGGCAAGGTGGCAGCCTTGGCGGATGCGGCTCCGGTGGATGTTTTCGCGATCGATCCGGTGGAAGCTTTCGATACCGCGCCAGTTGCGGATTTCGGAGCCGGTGCAACGTCAGCCGATGCGGACGCGGCCAGGCTGTCCGCCTTGATATTGATATTGTTCAAAAGCGTGAGTACGTCCTTGTAGGTCAATCGGGAACAACCGCCCGAATCTATCGAATACTTGGCCTTGAGAAAGTCCTGATCCAACCCGCAGATTTTCACGTCTTCCGCGTTGATTCGCTC
The DNA here is from genome assembly GCA_903908595.1 of uncultured bacterium. Taxonomy (GTDB): domain Bacteria; phylum Patescibacteriota; class Gracilibacteria; order BD1-5; family UBA2023; genus CAIVSN01. Next base: position 15,796 of record CAIVSN010000065.1, on the reverse strand, counting down.
GAATGAGAGCCGGTTCATGATATTTTTGAATTCTTCGACGAGAATTCGGAATTCTTTGCGGCGCTCGATGGACCCGAGGGTGATTTTTTCGTCGGTCTTGCCGTCCTTGAACACATAGAGATAGCCCATGAGCCGGTCGCGATAGGTATACGGCGAATAGTACGTCGGCCCCTTGGGGAGTGACGCCAGTATGGTCGCGCCCAAAACCCCGACCTCACTGGCCGATTTGCCGAAATAGGTTTTCGCGGCTTCCTCGATTCCGGAAGCGTTGTTTCCGAAAGAAATCCGGTTGAGATAGAGTTCGAGGATTTTTTCCTTGGAATATTCGGAATTCAGCCGGAACGAAAGGTAGCCTTCCTTGATCTTGCGTTCGAGCGAGCGTTCGCTGGAGAGGAAACTCACCTTGATGAGCTGCTGGGAAATCGTCGAAGTCCCCTGTATCCGGTCGGTTTTCCCGGAAACGTAGTTGAACACGGACCGAACCAGCCCCCTGACGTCGACCCCCTGGTTCTCAAAAAACGTCTTATCCTCCGTAGATACCACCGCGTCCCGGATTTTCTGGGATATCTGGGAATACGGGATATACGTGCGCTTGCCGTCGGTACCGGAAAAAAGCGAATACAGCTCGTTCCCGTCCCGGTCGCGGATCACGGAGCTTTCCGACAGCGACAGCCCCTCGATCGAGTCGATGGAAGGCAGCGATCGGATGTACGTAAAATAGATGGTACCGACGAACAGTACGCCCAGCGCCGCGAGGGAAAGCCCGATATAGAGCAGCAAGACAGAAACCCGCATGGATTTTTTCTTCTTGAGGAGCGACAGGAGCCGGATCGTGGTGAAGCCGGGAGCTTTGGGTTTGATTGGGGCTTTCATAGTGTTGAAAAAGAAAAATCTAAACGGCTACGGCAAAACCGATTTCGCGTCGGTTCCGAGTATAATCTCAATCTGCGGTCCGACAAGTTCCGTATACTTCACGGCGCTTTCCGCCCGTGCCGGCAGGCCCAGATACAACTGGAGCGCCCGGAGGGTGGCAGAGTCCGGAGCGACCCCGATGAGGGCCTCCGCGTTCCAAACGTGGCGGATTTCCGATTGGGCTATCGTATCCTTGGTGGAAGATATGGACTTCTTCTCCGGGACGTTGAAACCGTACTTCTTGAGCTCCATGGCCAGGTTGTTCGCGAGTCCGGTATACTTGGTGGCGTTCACGAGCGTGATTTCCTGGTTTTCGAGGAACAGTTCCGGATAGTTGTAGATAAAATTGGCGAATTTCCGGATGACCGAATATTCGGAAACGTTGGTCGCCGTTGCCCCTTCCGTAAGCAGGACGGACATGCCCCCGAACTGCTCTCGGAGCGGCGTATAGAGGAATCCCCCCACCTGGCAAAAACTCACCGATTGGAAACAGCCGTCGTTGAGGTTGAAACTCAGCATGTTCGAACTCTTCAGATCCTTGGCAAAAAACGCGAGCTCGATGATCTCGTCGAATTGGAGATCGGTCTTGATATGCCCGGTAACGGTAGAGTACAGGGTGGAAAGCTTCGTCGGACTCGTGAGCGCGTCGATGGAAAACAGTTTGTCCTTGATGGCCCGGAGTACCAACTGTTGTCGGACGGAGCGGTCGAAATCGCTCGTGGAATGCCGGGATCGGACGTATTTGAGGGCCGTATCCCCGCTCAAAGCCTGGAATCCCTTCTTGATCCGGAACGTCTGGTATCCCCAATTCTCGTCGGGATACTCGAAGTCCACCAGATCTTCCGGCACGTCGATTTCCACCCCCCCGAGCACGTCGACGAATTTTTTGAATCCGGAAAAATCGATATTGAGATACTTGTCGACGGGTTCGCCCGTGATCTCGGTAACCTTGTCGGCGAGGGATTTCATGGCGAGTTCGGGCGTGGAATTCTTGAGGTTGCGCTGGTAGATTTCGTTGACTTTGCCGTATGAATTGCCCCGGCTCGTCGGTATCTCGACATAGAGATCCCTGGGCAACGACAGCATGCTCACGGTCTTCGTCCGGCGATTGACGGAAGCGAGGATGATCGTATCGGTAAGATCCGTTCCCTCATGGCCCGCGCCGCCGACTCCCGTGAGGAGGATGTTCAGTTTCTCGGGCTTGGACGCTTCCGCTTTGAGGAACGGCAGGGTTTTGGTGACGATGGTCGGGAGCACGAGTTCGAGCTTGACGCCGGATACCTGCGCCAGCGCCACGAATCCGACGAATCCGATAAAGAGGCTCAACAGCGAAACGAGCACAAAAAACACCACGGTATTTTTTGCCTTGTAGGCCAGGTATTTCTTGGCGACGTCCGTTCCGTTCTCTCCGAGGATTCCCGTCTTGGCACTCTCGTAGTGGCTCAGTTTCTTTTTTTTGAAGGTCATGCAGGGGTGATTTTTGACGGATTATAGAAAATATCGCCAAAAATACAAGGGAAGTTGGGAAATGAGATATCTAATATCTCACCCCGGCACGGTCGAACACCGCCTGAACGTCCTGGGCGTTGTATCCGGTCGCCGCGGCGAGTTCCTGGATACTGACCCCGTTTTGTCTCGCCGCATCGGCCAGCGCTTGGATGGACGCTACGGAATTCGTATCGAGGCTCGTATTGACGTAACTGTTGATAGCGGCAAGGCGGTCAGGTTCGTAAATGACAACTGGATCTACCGGAGCGACTGTCGCCGCACCGGCGCCCGCTCCGGCACCGGCGATACACGACTGAACGCATACTCCTTTCGCATCGCAAACAAACGAGGTATCATCCACCCCCGGAGCTCCTCCGCACACCCCGTGGAACGTCCCGGAAGTATTGGCATTGGCCGGCGTGGCAACCGTGGTCGTTCCGCTAGCTGAACCGTTTCCCGCACTAGATCCCCCCTGAGTCGAAGGGGTGTAAAAAATCGGGAGCGGCGTAACGTCGGCATGATAAGCAAGCGTCGTGCCGGCATTCGCGAATACCCGGGCCAGTTCTTCTTCTTTGTATCCCGTTGCCCACATCAGATCCAGCATGTTGACGTGGTTCTCACTGGCCCATTGGGCAAAATTCCTGATCGATTCCGGAGAATTGGTATCAAGCTCCGCGCCGATATAGGATCGGATGGTATCCCATCTTTGTACGGTGGTCGGGTCGTTGATTTGGATGGCTCAGTAAGAACCGGTAGAAGTATAGGTATGGCCATCTCCCGCGTTGTAGTTGGTTGGCTGGGCTGGCAATGGCTTCGTAAGCAATTCGGTGATTTCCGACCTTGTCAATCCCGTAGCGGCAACCGCCTGATCCATGCTCACGTATTCGCCCAGCAAGCCGTTCAGTCTGTCCCTGGCCTTTTGCACGTCGGCGATTTGTTGCGCTGACATGTCTCCGGCACGTACGAAAGCGAGAAACGTGGAAGCATCGGCGCCTATCGCTCCCCGGATTTCCTGTCCGGCGTTGAAATCGCTTATCTGCCGTGAACCGCCGGCACCGCCTCCGAATGAAGTGCCGCCACCACCGACGGTAACCGTGGCACTGCTTATGCCATTGGAACAATTCAGGTTTTTTTTCAAGAGCCAGGCTTTGGCATTCGTTCCGTCGGCATCGGCGGCATCTTTCGCGGCGCAGGCCATGGCCATGGAGAGGTTTCCGCCGTATAGGGTGCCGGAATCGATTTTTGCCTTCCAATACGCCAGCCCTGCGGTATCGGAACTCCGTCCGAGAACATCCAGGTACGCATTGCTTACGAGGGTTTCGGTCGCGGTAAGGGTCGCAACGGTCGAGGTGGTACAATTCAGGTTTTTTTTCAAGAGCCAGGCCTTGGCATTCGTCCCGTCGGCATCGGCGGCATCTTTCGCGGCACAGGCCATGGTAAGGGCAAGCTTTCCGGCGTTCAGGGTCCCGGCGTCGACGAGTCCTTTCCAATAGGCCAAACCTCCCGAATCCGCCCCCCGTCAGAGGATTTCGGAATAGTATCCGGTCACGAGGGTTTCGGTCACGGTGAGCGTTGAACCGGTAATCGTCGCTACCGTTCCGTTTGAGAACGCCGGCATGACGAATGTTTCCGTATACGTATTGCTGATATTGTTGACGATGAACGTCCAAGCGACGCTATAGCTCCCCGCCACCCAGCCTTCTGCGGCGAGCGTCGCGGCAGGAGAAAATACGGGACTCTTGTTCAGTGGAAGGCTCGTTGCCGTCTTGGTCCCGCTGGGACCGGTACTGATGTACGCGAGCGAATCGATATTCGAAGTAGTCCAAGACAGGGTTTGCCCGGATGAGGTAATTACCCGGCTTACCATGAGCTTCGGGGAAATAATTACCTGTCCCGTTCCGGCCACGTGATCGGACAGGGAAGTCGCGGAAACGGAATGCGTTCCCCGGAGTTCGTAAGCCCTCGGGTAAATATACTGGAAAAGAAACGCATAGTCCGGACCGAACTGGCTCCTGATACTGTCGTCGAGCTTGTCCACCTTCGCGAGGTAATCGTCGAGGTACGCAACGTACTTGACGTTGTCGAAGGGAGTCCCGCCCTTGGCTTCGGCTCGGGACTTGACCTTGGCGACGATACCGTCGAGGATGCCGGCGCCCTTGCCCTCGGTGAGGGTCGAGAGTTTCGCGTCGGCCGTGGCGCTTCTCGTCGTGTACGGGGTGGACTGGAAAACGGATCCGTCTCAGAGGGCTCAATACGCGACCACGGTCACGAAGGCATACACCCCGAAAGCGATAAAGGATTCCTTCAAGGAAAAAAGCGGGGCGTGGGTTTTCATGCGAATGGAAGTGAAGGGGTAAGGTACGGGGAATAGCGTAGGACGGTTTTTCGGGAAAAGCAAATCGGGATATGGGGAAATCCGTAGCTGGGGGAAATCCGACTTCAAAATCCGTTACCCGTTAATCATATTTGGAAACGAGCATGGCACAATCCAGATTGTTCTTTTTGATCCAGGCCTGGCCTTTGGGGGCGTCACCGCCGGAAGCGGAGCATGCCAAGGCCAAGGGAAACATTTCCCGGGTATAGACTCGTTGTTCAAGTTGTTGCATCCAATTTTGCAAACCGCCGGTACTCAAATGATCGAACCCCATATCCGGTTTTCTCCCGAATATTTCGTCATAGTACTTGACGACCAGCAGTTCCGTCTCGGATGCGTATATATCGGGCCTCCTTTGGCAAACGCATTCGAAATTAGTCACTCAGCCATTGTAAGACATGTGCGCGGTTCGCTTCTGTCCAAGCATCCCCTCGGTACATACGGGAAAATCATATTGCAAGCACGTCCACTGAAACAGCGGGTACATCGTGAGCACTTTGCCGGTACCGGTGGCGGCGCCGGTGCCGGTGGTGCTGCCCGTGGCGGTACTGCCTCCCCCGCAATTCTTCCCCGTCCTCGTGAGCCAGGCCTTCGCGTTGGTTCCCTCGGAACCGGCAGATTCTTTCGCCGCGCAAGCGATCGTGAGCGGTAACTTTGAGATTTCCATGGTTCCGGATTCAATCTGGGATTTCCACCAGGCCATGCCGGTGACTTCCGGATCCCGAAGGAGGATTTCCCGATACGCGGAGTTCACGGCGATCTCGGGAGCCGAGAGAACGATGCCCGTACTAGAGGAACTCCCCGTCCCGGTACCGCTTCCCGTCCCGCTCAATCCCGTCACCTGATCGATAATGTCGGTCACGGAAGTCGCATGGTCGTCCCGGAATTCCCGGACCCTCGGATACACGTATTCGAAAATGAACGTATATCCAGAACCGTACTGCGACTTGATGGAATCGTCGAGCCTGTCGAGTTTCGCGAGGTAATCGTCGAGGTGGGCGAGGTATTTGACATTGTCGAACGGGGTTCCGCCACGGGCTTCGGCATTGACCTTGACCTTGGCGACGAGGCCATCGAGAATGCCGGCGCCCTTGCCATCGGTAAGGGCCGCGAGTTTCGCGTCGGCGGTAGCGTTCCTATCGAAGTACGGGGTAGATTGGAGAGCAGTTCCTTCCCCGAAGGTTCAGAGCGAAACGAACGCTGAGAAAAAAAAGGCGCCGAGGACGATGAACGAATCCTTTAAAAAAGTGCCTGCGGTTTTCATATGCATGGAAATGAGGAGGTAAGATACAAGGCATAGTGTAGGATGGTTTTTCGGGAAAAGCAAATCGAAATGCGATTATTATCGTGGCTGGCAGAATATGTTTTGTACGTCGTTGGGCATATCCCATGTTCAATATACGAAAGGAACTCCATTTTTTGCTTGGAGACTAAGAAAATCCCGCACGACAAGCGTACGGGATTTTTGGCAACCATCTATGGACAGCCGTTGCGTAACGTGAACTAATTCACTGCCCCGCTGACAACATTAATCTCTTGCCTCAATCTTCCGACGATCGTATTTATGATATATTTCACCTGGACATCCTGGGCGTAGGCGGGTTTCATTCCGAGCTTCTCGATACCCGTGGCCACGTCGGAGTAATACTTGATTTTCGCTTCTTTGGAAAAATTCGCTCCTCGTTGGACGATCATTTGTACAATCTTGAGGATCCGGTCATTCATTTCCAGAGAAACGGGAATGGGGTCGCTAGACGGAGACATGCCAGTGACATTGCTATTGGACGATGTCGCATCGTTCTGAATTAAGGCGGATCTCGACGCACCGGTACCCGTACAGATGACTTTCGGCTTGTTGCAGCCGGTCGCGTCCTTTTCGGAAACGTAGCTGCATCCCGCCTGAAGCGTGTCGAGGGAGTATGTCGGACACTGGTGATCTATCGCTTCGCAGATCCGGCTTCCGTTCACTTGGAAGTTGCAGTAGGTGGGTGCGCTTCCCGTGGAAGTCGTCGCGCTTCCCGTAGCAGTTCGAAAGGTCCCCGTTCCGGATCCATCCGTAATTTCATAAGATTGGTTGTATTGGCAAGTTCGATCCCCTCCCCTTTTGCTCGTACAAATTATTCCGGGACCATTGGTCTGCTTGTAGAGCATTGATTTGAAGTCCCTATCCTCTCCCCCGCTAATCAATTCCGCATCTTTCGCGCAAATCAGTTCAGAAACCTTGCAGTTCTTCTCATTCGTGAGCTGGACGTATTCGCAGCCTGCCTGGGCGGGCAAGAGGTTTTGCTGTGGGCACATGACTTTTTTACAAGACCATTCTCCGGGTTTCTGACACCCGTTGGCGTCGGTTTGGGTGGAGTTGACATACTCGCACGTTTGCCCTTCTTCGAATGGCGGAGGCGCCGACATGAACATCGGGCAAATCTGACCGCTGCCAGTGCTGGTTGCGTTCAATCTGGAACAATCAAAGCCCTTTTTCAGGATCCAAGCCTTGGCGTTCGTCCCATCCGGTCCGGTAGCATCTTTTGCGGCGCAAGCCATGGCCGGCGCGATATTTTCGATTTTCAGCGTACCGCTATAGATTTGCTTTACCCAATAGGCCAGACCAGCGTCGTCCGAATTCCGGGCCAGCACTTCCTGATAGGTCTTGATTATGATGGCTTTGTTTGTAGAAAACGTAGTGCCGGTACCGCTACAGACCAATGGTCCGTACTTGGGGAGGCATCCGGATGCGTCAGGAACGCGCGGACCGTATTCGCATCCTTCCGGTGGGGCCTTGTAATCCTGAGTGTACATCGGGCACTCGACTTTCTTGCATTCCCATTTGCCGCCCGTAGCGCATCCGTTGGCGTTCGGCGGGGTCGTTACGAAATTACACTTGACTCATTCCTGGTATGGAGGAGGCATAGGCTGGCTCATGAGGGGACAATTGGCGCCGGTGCCGGTACACACCAGCGGCCCCGGTTTGGAACATCCGTCGGCATCCGGAACGGACGGACCATACGTGCATCCTTCTGGAGGCATTGCCATGCTGTACATAGGGCAGATTTTCTTGCATTCCCATTTGCCGCCCGTAGCGCATCCGTTGGCGTTCGGCGGATTCTCTATGAACTTGCAATCCCCTTCGGGCCTCGGGCTCATCATGAAGACCGGGCAAATCGGGGCAATGCTGCCGGTGCCGGAGCATGACCATTTGCCGCCCGTGGCGCATCCGTTGGCGTTCGGCGGATTCTCGACGAACGTGCAATCCCCTTCGGGCCTCGGGCTCATCATGAAGACCGGGCAAATCGGGGCAATGCTGCCGGTGCCGGGTTTGACTATCCCATCGCCATTAAGCGGCTTGCAGAAACTGGTGTTCTTGACATAGGTGGTCTCTTTGGGACACAGCATCGCGTCGAGGGATTTCTCATTGGGAGAAGCCGCTACCGCGGCCTTGAAGGACGCATACGCTGCTGCCTCACCCTGTCCCGGGATGGTGGACTGCCAGTAATTCATGCCCGCGGTATCGGCACACCTGCCGATATACTCCTTGTACCACTTGGCTACTGCCGTTTTGCTTTTGCAATCGAGCGCCATGATCGTGGGCTTGACGCACAGGGAAGCGTCGGAATTCCAACCGAATCCGTCGATACAGGTACCCGTTTGGTTGGAAATAAAACTCGACAACAGCGAATTTTTTTGCATAGAACCGGATCATAGGGACGCGATACCGATTCCGATCGAAACGAACGCGAGAACTCCTCCGATCAGGAGCATTTTGCCCGGGAAGGGCTTTTTTTCAGTTTTCATAAACTGTAAGTGAGGGAGTAAATGACAATGGGAATATGTCTGGGGAGAGGATAGGATACTCTGGGGCGAATTGCAAATGAAAATTTGAGAAAATGCCGTAGCTGGTAGAATATATTATGGGCATAGGCGGACGGGCAGAAAGCGGAGATCGCCGAACTAAGTCTCTAAGCAAAAATAACTTACACTTTCCCATCGTATGCATGAGGCATCAGCCATCGTTGCCTCATGCTTGTGGAGTCTACTCCACTGCACAAGAGTCGCCTTGCCTGATGCCTCATGCATACGATGGGAAAGTTGCAACGTATTTTTGCTTGGAGACTAAGCGCAGGCTGAGCATGGACAGCTCCAATTCCAGCAAACCGCCCTCGTCCGGGGGATACGGAAAACCATAAGCGGATCTTTCCCTGCGGGAGAAGACCGGCGGAAAGAGGTGCGGCAGGGCCGGTCACAAATGAGGCACCCTCCTCCCGTACGAAACGCCGGATACCGTGGAAATCCTGGATATCGCCGTTTGTCGCGGATGCGGCGGGAGCCTCACGGGCATCCCCTTGGCCAGTATCCGGAAACGGCAGGTGGTGGACATCCCGGAATCCGCGTTCTCCGTCCGAGAGTACCGGTGAGGTGAGAAACGGTGCCCTTGCTGTAGCGCCACCACCCGTTCCGCGTTCCCCGCCGGGGTCGTCGCCCCCGTCCAGTACGGCCCGAAACGTCAAGGCATATTCCTGCTGCCCGTACAACTACCAGATATCGAGATACGAGCGGATAGCCGAGTTCTGGAAAGAGATCTGCGGGATGGCCATCAGCCAGACGAGTCTCATGAAATTCAATGCCAAAGGGCATGAGGGACTCGCCGTCACGGAATGGCGGATCAAGGAACCCCTGGAGGAAGCGCGCGTCGCCCACGGCGATGGAACGTGAATACCCATTGGGAACGACCTCAGTTGGATCCACGTGGTCGGCACCGAATTCCTCACCGCCCACATGGTACACGGGAAGCGCTGATGGGAAGCAATGGAGTCCATGGGGATCCTCCTATTTTTCCTCGGCGTGCTCGTGCACGACCACTGGAAGAGCTATCTGGGCTATATCTGCATGCACTTCTTTTGCAACGCCCACCACCTGCGGGAATGCAACGGCGCCATGGAGAACGAAACCGTCTCGCCGGACGCGACCTCGGATGATCAAGGTCAGGACGAAAGTCTCCGGCTGTTTCAGGAGCCTCGAGTGAGCCGAATGGTTCTGTCGGATAAGGGGGTATATTTCCACCATTCGCAGACAAGGCCTCCCGGTATATCCTGCCATGAGAAGCATATTTGAGGGCGAGGTGCTCTCCCCGAGGTTTTAGCCATGGAAAAAAATACCCCGGGCCTGACGGCCCGGGGTATTTTCAGGGAGGGGTTGATAGTTTCAATTTAAATATGATTCTATCACTGCCATGTGCACATATTCCACAATCCACTTCATGCATCCCATTGTAGAGCACTACATTCACTCATTGTACTTGCGTTAGAACACATTAATGGATATCATGGATATCACAAATCCGAGTACCAATTTAGTGTTACACAACAAGAACCATTTGCTGCGACACAAGCCTTTGTTACTCATCATGCGGTACAATTCCAATTTTGAGTTCAACTACAGGTACCAGCAGTAAAAGCATCGTCAGTTCCTTTTATACATCTTAACTGATTACTTGGTCCACAGACTGGAACATCAACACTGCAATCATTTCCAGCATATCCATCAGTACAAGCGTAGTAACATTTGTTAAGAGGAGCAGTATTTTGCCAGGCAGTATTTGCAGTGAGTCCCGTGTCATTGGACTTCAAGACATTGGCTGTTGGAACGGTACCAGTACAAGCAGGGGTAGTAGGCGTGGAAGTTACGGGGGGGGTTCAGCCGGAATCCTTGATGCAACGCACAGGTATACCATCCGCTCGATAACAACTACCTGCGATACCACCACCTCCAATATTGAAGTGCGCACAGTAGACATGAGCATCAATATTGCTGGTGTATTTTAAATCTGGCAAAGAGCACCAGTAGTTACTATAACTACCAATATAAATGTAATTACCCGAATACCAATCCCGGCTACCTGCAGCGGTGAGTTTGAGATTAGAGCTGAAAGCATTATTATAGGTAGTAATACCCGCCGCGGTGATTTCAGATTCCCATTCAGATTCAGTTGGTAAACGCCAATCCTGCGGACATGGATTATATATACCATTCACTCCACCCCACGTGGTTTCTAGGGTATCATTTTGTGGAGAGCGCCAATCGGAAACGATTGAGTGATTGCCATTGCCTCTGATAAAACTTGAATGACCAGGAACATCAGTAGAACTCGTTGCAGTAGTTGTACCACTCGTAGGTATCTGATGACCATCAGTGAGTCGCCCCCATTGGTAGTACCAACCATAGGCAGTAGTATCATTGTATGCTGTTGCAACCTTGTCAGTACCCAGATTGCTCGCGAGCCAACATCTTCCGTCTTCTCCAGTGACGGTTTTGTATACGTTGGTATCCGGAGATCGCCCCGAAACCGTAGAAGTCCCACAAGTGAAGGCTACGGGAGGCGTCACGGGGGCAACGGTTCCCGTCCCGCACTTCGGCGCCTGCCACACCATATCCACCCCGTTCGGAGCCATCGTCAGTACGAAACCGGAAGTAGCCCCGCTGCTAGAAGGAGGAGTCCGATTGTTGACCTGTTGGAACCAACCCATGCCGATGATATCGTGAGTCCCGATAACCTGCGGCTCCACCGTGGTGATATTTTTCGCCGCGTAGACGATTCCGCTCAGCGCTGCCAAGGTAGCCAGCGAGTATGCGAGCGATTTTAGGAAAACTTTCATATGGGAAAAATTAATGGAAAACGTTACTTCGGCGAAACTTCGATACATCAGACGCGACTGGCGGCACTCTCGTGATTATTTCGGAACTTCCTTCGGGGCATCCGGTTTCGGCGTTGCGTCCGGCTTCGGCACGTCGGCCGGTTTCGGCGTTGCGACCGGAGGCGCGAGATTTTTCCGGCAGGTCGCGAGCTTGTTGGCGTCCTTGACGGCTTCGCAATCCTTCGCGTCCTTGCCTCTCATGGCCTTCTCGTAGTTCACGATATCCCGGCAGTCCGCCTTCGCTCATTCGTCCACGGTGTCGCAGGGCTTCGTATCCCCCTTCGCCGCGGCGGCCGATACGACGTTCGTGAGCTGTTCGCTTCCGACCAGCCGGGTTTCACAGTCGGATTTCTCGGCTCCGGCAAACCGATCGCAAACGGTTTTGATCGCCGCGATCCGTTCTGGGCTGACTACCTTGGGATCCTTGGGCAATAGGCCGCCGGATTTGAAGAGGAAAACTGCGACTATCAGGGCCGCGAGGATGCCGAGTCCGATTTGGAGGTGGTTCTTTTGGATATGGGGGGTAGGTTTGGTTGGCATATGGACGATGTTAGCGATATTGGTAGGTTGCGCGGGGAGATTGATTCTGGACTACGTCTTCGGTTTCCGGGACTCCATGTCGGTTTCGTCAGCTTTGGCAGATATATGGGACGTTCGGTTTTGGGAACTGATTACGATACCGATCTTTTTCATACGGAGAAGTTTATGCGAAGTTTCAGAACTACTGTAGAGTACAGGTATGCGTGCCCATACACATATCTAGAGTTACCCAAGGGGGAAGTGGAGAATACTGACAAAAATCCGGAGTATGTCCCCCAATAGAAATCGTTGATGGAAAACTAGCGGGCGTACAATATTGAGCACTCCCCAAACAGCTTGGATTTGTAACAGCTAAAATAGTCTGACTCCAAAAATTATCTTCAACGGAATCGAAAGAAGCAGAAAGCTGGCAAGCAGATGAATTTAGATGTGTTAAAGTGACCGTGTGCCCACCGATATCACAAATAAATGTAGCATTTATTGCTTGCTGGAAAAATGGTCCATAAACTGGAACAGCAGTAGGATCTTGAAATGAACATGATGTCGAAGATCCTCCTCATGCTGAGGGTGCCGTAAGACAATCTGTTCCGCTATACCCATCAGTACAGGCATAGTAACATTTGCCTCCAGAATTGGTGTTTTGCCAAGCAGTGTCTGCGGTAAGTCCTGTGTCATTTGATTTGGTTGCGTGAGCGGTGGGGACGGTTCAGCTACAAGAGAATGTCGGAGTGGTCGCGGGTGTCGGAGTGGTCGCGGGTGTCGGAGTGGTCGCGGGTTTCAGTATGCACGAAACGGAATTCCCAGCCGCGCAATAGTTGGTGATAGCGGGTTCCGTATTCTTGATACAACGGATTGGGAGTGCGTTTGCCCTATGAAAGTTTGAAGCTCAAAAATGTATCGATTCGTTTTCCATCGCCAAAGCATAATTCGTTCCATCTCCTTTGCCATAATGAGGCGTGCTCGACCATAAGGTGCCGTTAAATATCCTGTGGGTATCTACAGTCCCATCGATTGCCCGATATCCGTTACCCGGAAGCCGGAGTATAGTGGATAAGGTATTCGGATGCATGCCATTAATTCAAAGATTATCAATCGCACTCTTCCAGTCCTTGAAACTCGGTACGCGCCATCCAACGGGACATGGTCATTGCCTTGAGGCTTGCGTGGTTCCCGGAGCGTCATCGGTCTCAGTATCCAGCAGGGAACCTCCCCAAGCGGCATCGTTTCTCGGTGCCAACCAGTCATACGAACTTCCGAGTCCCATGACGGTAAACCCGGTATCGTTCCTTCACCATTGGTAAAAATTACCCATGATTGGTCCAGGTCAAGCATTTCACAGGGTAGAAGAAAGATCATACACTTTCGAAGCTCCGATATTTTTACATGCCCAGGTTTGTCAGTTGGTAAGCGTGATTTCGTTGATTCAAGCTTCGCATTGAGGTCCCGTGGTTTTGAACGCCGAACATGCCGTACTCGTGCTGCAGCTCCAAATGTACAACGCACCCGACGAAGTCACGGTCCTCGTCAGCCCGTCGGTACAAAGCTCGGCAACCGGAGGATTCGACGAATACGTCTTATTCTTCGCCGTTCCGCAGTCAATAACCGAGGGCGGCGGCGTTACCGGTGTGGTAGTGCACGTACCCGGATCCCGCCACACCATTCCGCTGGCCGTCTTCGAGAGCACCTGTCCCGCGGTTCCCTTGACGGGAGGGAGATAGTCGTTGACCATCTGGTACCAGCCCGTTCCCATGATTGCTCCGGTGCCGAGGTCCTGGGGCTTCACGGTCGTTATAACGGTGCCCGTTGCCGCATAGGCGACGCCGCAGAACGTCGAGAGAACGGCGAGGAATGCGACGAATGATTTGGAGAAAGCGTTCATAGGATGGAATTAGGAGAAAATCGGTTGTGGGGGGGTGGGTTCGTTGTAGTTTTTGTAGGGGGAGTGTCAAATTCTGTGGGTGGAGAGGAATTCACCTTTTGGGTGGTTTCATACAAAAAGAGACATGGAAAGTTAAATACCCTAGTTTTTGAGACAGCGCACAGGGCCACCAAATGCACGGTCATGATCATACGCTGGATTTATCATTCAAGGCGTCACGGCCATGCTGAGCCCAAAGGTAGAATTCGGGGTAGAAGACCAGTATTTGCCATTCTCACCCAAATTGACATAACTTCAATTCGACTCATTCCGATCACCGGCAAAGGGAAGTTTAAGCGTAGAATAAACAGCGGTACTGCTCAGGGTCTGCCATGAGCTTGTGCAAGTATGGGACGGCTCAATCGATACTACCGCATCGCACCACTCCTTAATGGTAGGCACGTGGTACCCGGAAGCGCACGGTCACTGCATGAGTGCTTGGTCGGAGGCGATCCGGTCTGCGTAAGTTCCGGCTCCGACCGACGTGGATGCTCCTCACCAGAGGTTGTCGTTCTTGGTGACAATCCAGTCTTGGGGGGCTGAAATATTTCGAATGAATTCGGAATGTCCAACCGTACTCGCGGTAGTTCAAGCAGGAGCAAGCACCGATGTCGGCGTACCCTGTGGCGCGACGTTGTTATTTCGTCACCATTGATAGTATCAACCGAAGATTTTACGGAATGAGTATAGGAACACGTCGTTCTCGGAACCGTTGGTACCGCCGTTATATGTCGTCTCTCCATTATATGCCTTCGTCGCCTCCACATTACATGCCGCCCACACCTGCCCATTAGCGAGCTTGATATCGGCGGTATCGCAGCCGGGGTAGGTCGATCCCGTCCCCCCGCACCCCGCCGTCCCCTGCTCGCAGACCCACTTGGGCTTGCCGTCGGCCCCGATGGCCAGCACGTCCCCGCTCACGCCTCCAACAGGGGGAAGCCGGTCGTTCACCTGCTGGAACCACCCCATGCCCATGACGTCCCCGGTCGTTATCGTCTGGGTCTTGACGGAGTCTATCGTTGCGAATCCATAGGCGGCGCTGATCAGGATCGCCGTGGAGGCGGTCGCGGCGAAGAGCGATTTGGTAAGGGTTTTCATATTGGGAGAATTAGGTGTGGAAGTGGTTGGTTCTAGGTTACAACTTAAGCAGGCTATGTCAAAATTTTCTGGGCCCGGCGAGTGTGGCGAGGAGTAGGTTTGAATGAGCTTTCATAGGGGGAATTAGAGGGGTCGGTTTCCAGTATGTTGCCTTCCGTCGGGGATTCGGGTTAGACTGGAGGCTGCAGTGGGAAACTTCGTGGCGAGTCCAGCTTGGGCGGGGTGCCCTATTTGTTGTCACGGTGTTCGTTTGTTCGGTATTTTTTGGAGAATGCTTACAGTTTGGTACATGGGGTTTCAGCGCCGACATTCGTAATTTGTTGTCCGTCGATGCAGGTAATCTTATAGGTTCCGCTCATGCCCGTTGCTTCATTATCCAGGATAGTGGTCTCTCCGCTCTGCATTATGAAGGGACCGTGGATAGCATGGGTGCATGCTTGTCCAGCATTCGTTCCGCCATACCCATACCAACTTTTGGTCAATACGGCATTTGGATTGGCTACAATCGTACACGACGCACAGGATTTCTCACCGCTACAGCTTCCGCCACAGCCGTCATCGAAACTCGTTCCGCTACACACGCCGCTCGCACCGGCACAATTGGGAGTGCAACTCGGAGGCGCGGTTCCGCAACCCGAGGTCGCACCGTTGTAATCCGTCGCGGTTCCCCCGCAGGTTCCGGCGCAGTCCTTTGTTTTCGTCGATCCGCAGACGCTGTCGCATCCGCTCGGGGCGTAACAGCTTCCCGGCGTTCAGCAGGAATTCGGCGCGGCGCAGGCC
>CAIVSN010000064.1 GCA_903908595.1 uncultured bacterium | reverse complement strand
GCCCGGCAGTGTTCGTCTGTGCCGAGAAGGAAGGGTACGTTGAGCATATGGAAAAGTTAGTGACAACGGGGATTGTAATGAACTTTTGGGTTAAATCAAATTATTAAGTAACAAGTCTACTAAATAGCGGAAAAAATGGAAAAGTTGCATCTCAGTTTAGAATCCAAGTTTTATGTACAATTTCTGTAAATAAATTTACACTTTACGTACGTAAAGTGCTCTTCCTCGATGAGATTCAGTATCTCGTTTTCTGGTCACCACGAAAAGCGAATATGCAAAGAGGGAATTGAAAGGTGCGGAAGTGGTGTTTGTCCCGAATTTTCTGGTGTCGAAGATTCTCGGGTAAGGCGGTTATTTATGGATTTCCAGAGATTTTTTGTCGGGATTTTGCAGAGAACTAAAGATATTTATGGTTGCCTATTCATTCCTCCACTATCTCCCCCTTCAACTCCCAAATCTTCTTCCCTATCCCCTCGATTTCGAGCATCTTTTCCACCATTGCGGCATTATCCATCAAATCATAGCCCTTCTGTTCCTCGACAAATTCGGCATATTCCGTTTCTTTCTGCTGTTTCTCCGAAGATAACGCTTGGATTTTTACCCGGATTTCCGCTATATATTCGGGAGAATAGCCCGAATCCGTATCGAATTGATATGCCCGCACGAATTCATCGTTCAATATCTCAAAACTCGAAGCCTCAACGAAATCAAACCGTCACTTCTTTCCAATCATAAAAATCATATCCCCGGCAATCCCCTCTTCCTTCACGATCCCGGAAATAATCTTATAACCCTTCCGATTCATATCCAGCGCGTATTTTTCGAGCGCCTCGGCCTTCTCCCGCGTTTCCTGGCTCGTGAGGGTAATCCCGTCCTTCGTCTCGAATATTCCGATAACCCCGGAGTGGAAATATACGACGAAATCGGGATAGAACATCCGGCTCACGCCGTTCAATTCGTACTTGATTCCGAAATATATATCCAACTGCACCCCGTTCTTATACCAGAAAACGACTTCTTCAGAACCGTCCAAATACCCCGCGACGAAATCCCGCTCGATAGCGCTGTCAAAGGCGACATACCCGGGCGTATAGATGTATTTCCGATTCTCCAAGATTTCCACCTGCTCGCCGGCGAATCCTATGGTGTGCGGCACGGACCAGGTCTTGTTCTTGAATTTCGCCTGCGTTTTTGCATCGACCTGCCGGATCCTGATCGGCCGGTAGTGGTCCTTGATTTCGTTCAACCAACCGCTGAAAAGATCCTTGTTCTTGAGGACGAGCTTTTGGAGGTCCATACGGGAAAAATCCTCGCCGAAAATATACCGCTCGAACGTCCCGAACAAACATTCTTTGATGGTCTTGTACGACCGGGAAACGTTTCCGAACTGCGGCCCCACGGAACTCCGGCAAAAATTGTCGAATTGCAGTTCGATGAGTTCCTCTTCCTGCCTCGTATCGATGTGCTTGTCGGAAATGATGATGTGCTCCCCCGTGTGCCGGTCGATATCCACGAAAATTTTCCCGTCCTTGATGAGGCTGCCGGTAATGTCGAGATCCTTGGTATCGAGCCGGCTCTCAAAAATCCGACGGTTCCGCTCCATCCCCAGGAATTCGAGGGTCTTATGGTACTCCCCTCCCAGGATGCGCACGAGAAAATACTCGAAAAACACTTCGTAAAACGAGCTTCCGAGGTCGTTGTAATCCCCCCGGGAAGCGAACGTAGAAGGCAGCGAAAAGGGCTTATACAAGTCCATTTTCGCAATCGCGACATGGTTTTTGATCATGTTTTTGGCCGTGTCGTGGACCATGATGCTGTTTTTCTCCAGGTCGGTGTACACGTACGCCTTGTTGAGGAGCTCGTTCTCGTAATGTTTCTGCTCCGGCATGCGGAGAATCCGCCCGATGGTCTGGATCTCGAAGGTAAAGCTCCCGATTTTCCGGAACATCACGAGAATCTGGGCGCGGGGGCAATCCCAACCGGTCGCGATGGCCTGTTTGAACAGCAAGACCTCGACCGGAGAGTTGGCGATATCGATCAGATCCTTGTTGGTCTTGTCCTCCGAGAGCCAAATGGCGAGTCGTTGGTTCTCGATCGTGATATCGAAATCGTCCCGGAGAATCTGCTTGACCCGGTCCATTTTGGTGCGGTCCATATCGGTGGTCGTCGCGGATTCGTTCGGCAACTGGACGAGGAGCAGCGGCCGGATGGTGACATCGCTCACGGCCTCGTACGCGGACGCGAGCTCGTCCTGTTTTTGCCTCGCCTTGGCGATGATGAGCCGGTCGGTGCCGTAATCGCCGAACTCCCCGACCCGCACCACGTCGATGTCCTCGTTGACGAGGATTTCCTTCTTGATCATTCCGGAGCCGATGACGTCGCCCATGTCCACGGTGATTTTCTTGTCGTATTTCTCACTGTCGGGCGTGGCGGAGACTTCTATCTGGATAATGGGCTTGAAGTAGTCGCGAATGAGTTCCTGGGCCCGGGGAACATTGAGTTGCCGGTGGGATTCGTCGATGATCAGCACGGTCTCGATTCCCCGATTCCTCGTATTTTCCATATAGAACGGGATATTTTCGTCCTTTTCGTTGTCCTTCATCGCGAGCACCTTCCAGCCTCACGTCGCGCCGTCTTTGGATTTGATTTTTTCCCAGTTGATGAAGAGGATTTCGTTCTCCCGGAGCGCTTTGCCCTGGATGTCTTTGAGTTCGGAGAACATCAGCTTGGAACCTTCGAGATTTTTCTCGAAACTCGCCTTGGACTGATTGCTGAGATCGCTCACCGAAATCCAAACGAACGCGAGATTTCGGGTTTTTTGGATTTCCGCTACCTGCTTGAGGAATTCCTGCAACATGATGGTTTTCCCGCTCCCGGTCGGAGCCTCGAAAACGATGCTGGACGGTTTTTCCTGCGAGAGCAACTTGAGAAAATCGAATTTGAGTTCGCGGACTTTGTCCTTTTGGAATTGCTTGAGCACGAGCATGGGAAAAATGGTTAGAAGTTAAAAATGCGCAGATACACCTCAAGGATTTCCTCGGGGACGTTCTTCACTTCGACCAGGTCTTTCATATCCTCGAATTCTTCGGCGAACCCGGAAGAAATGGAGAAAATATAGAGGCTCGCCCGTTTGCCCAGGCTTCGTAGGAAATCCCGGACCTGGTCGAGATAAAGATAATCGTACGCCACCGCCGTATATCGCTCGCCGTTCCGGGAGAGGAACAGTCCCGAAATCGGGTGTTGGAGCGCCACCGCGTCGAAAGTGTTTTCCTTGATGGCGATGAGGTCGTTGCAGCGGAGCATGAATTTTTGCTTGAGGTTTTCGCGGGATTTCTCTATCTGGATGAAGTCGGTTTGGTAGTAGCGGATCTTGCCGCCGAGACCTGGGACGGACTCCCCTTTGGAGTTCGAGTATCCGAGCGCAACCCGCTTGACCCGCTCGTAGGTGATGTCGCGGCAGATGTTTTTGTCGGGAAGTTCGGCGGTGGCTTCGCGGTTGGAACAGAGGATGAATTGGCGGTTGCCTCCGTCTTCGCGGTTGAGTTCGAGAACGGCGTGGCCGGTGGTGCCGGAGCCGGCGAAGAAGTCGAGGATGAGGGAGTTTGTTTTTGTAGTTATTTGTAAAAAATCTTGGATCAATCGAAGAGGTTTTGGATTGTTAAATAATCTATCTTCTCCAAATATATTTTTAAGTAAATTAGTTCAGTTTCAACTACTATACTCAGGTTTATAGAAAGTAGTTTTTGGCTTTACAGAAGGTATATCTCATAATCAAGGTCTTATTTTTCTGAAAATATTTGGGACTCAATTTTTATCTATATTTATAAAAATATTTTGTGGTTCCGATTGAATTTTTTGCTTTGACCATCTCCATGTCATTTCCTTTCAATCGG
>CAIVSN010000063.1 GCA_903908595.1 uncultured bacterium | reverse complement strand
GCTTGGCGGGGCAGTGAATCATGTCCAATGCCCTCGATGCGAACACGCCGAACACCTGTTCCATCGGAAAATTCATAAAAACTTACAAGAACAACGGGGGGACGCAGTTCGAGCCGTATTACGACTATCTCGTGGAAAATGTCACTCCCGGACCAGCACCGCTCATGACTGCGAACTACCAGTATACCTGCGAAGGAATCAACGGCGGGGAAAACGCCATATGCCGGACCGGAAAAATCAAGGTGGACGGGGTTTGCGGAGGCACCCCGAATTCCATAAGCTGCACTTCGGGCATACTCAAGCTCACGGACGAAAAAGACATATATGATCCCAAAAGATACAAGGACGGGGAAATCAACTGGGAATGCACGGGATATTCGAACGGGGCCATGAACCCGCCGACCGCCTGCAAAATCGAAGCCTTCGGACAGGATCCGGCCTGCGGAACCCGCATTCCTTCCGAAGTTACCAACCTCGGATCGAGCATGTACTGAGCCGGTGGACAGGTCGATCAGAATTATGATTTCAGTCCTGCTTATATCTGTTTTCTCCCGACATGAATCATTGCCCGAGAGCCGGATTTCGTAACCCCGATAGATTTGGTCGCATCCGATGGTACGTTCGATTGGAAGTGCAGCGGGGTCGATAGGTTCGGAAAGCCGTCTTCGAAATCCATCACTTGCTCCGCAAAGAAACTCTTCCCGGGGGAATGCGGTCCGAGCAACGGAACCACCTTCACTCGGCTCGAAAGCCCCACCCGGAGCAATTATACTGCGGATATGGGCTTAATGTATTGCAAGTCCGGGTCACATAGTATCGTAGACGGGGTAGGGTCGGACGGAAGTTTAGATTGGACCTGCGACGCTCAAGGATACGAACCGGTCAAGTGTACGGCGACGAAAGGCACGCCTCCCGTAGTCCGATAATGCTCGTTTTCGTATTTTTACGCAACAACAAGCACTTCCCCAAAAGATACGGCATACCCAACGGGAATTGGTTTTCGGTATTTTACGGCCGGTATACTTGATAATAATGGTAGCCTCCATATTATCCACGTATTGTTCCTAGTCGACAAGGCTTGCGAGGGAGGCATCCATTTTTGCACCTATCTCCAATTCGTCCGAAGTTCATTTTCACAAACGGAACCGATTGACTTTTCCGCTGAACGCATCGGCGAAAGTCACGTCCACGTCCCCGGTGCCCATTTTTTTGATTTTCATCGAAACGTTTCCGTCGTTGAAAGACCGGAGATCCCGCACTTTCGCGACGGATTCGATTTTTGAAACGAGGGAAACCTGGCCGATGGAATCTTTTACCCATTGTCGCATTCCTTCTTCCGTGAGGCGCATCCGGTGCTTGGAAGTCCCCGCGAAAAAGGCGGCAGAATTCCGTCAACCAACCACGGTCCAGACGAGGATCCGCCCATCCGACCGCTCCTGAATCCGTATTTTCACGTCCGATTCTGCAAATTCCGGAAGAATGGCAGCCCGAAGTTTGGATACGGTCTGGTACGTCCGTTCGGTTTCCTTTCCTGTGACCTTTTTTTCCAGTTTTTCCGGAGCTTTTGCGATTACGGATGGGGCAATCTTATCGGTGATGCTTTCCTTTGCCGCCTCTTGAGAAACCGCTGGCTGGGTATCCGCGTTCGCGAGCGGGACTTTCGGCGCTTTTCTGAACGGCATTTCAGCGGGGGCTAACGTATTCGTTTTCGGATTGTCAATGGAGATGCTCGGCGATAATTTTGGGAGCAGGTCTACGGATGCCTGAACGGATCGGTATCCCATTGGGTCGACTTTCGCGAGCTGGTTCGAAAAGCTCTTAAGCAATTTTTGCTGGACGACCGTAATCTCTTCCTGCGTGGCAAGGACTTTTTTGAAAATCTCGTTGTTCTGTTTTTCTACCTGAAGTGCCTTGACAGAATAACCCGCTTCTTTGATCCTGTTGAAAGCCGTCGGCTCGTTCGAGAATTTTGTCGCGACGGAAGAAGCGATCGCCTGCAGCGGAGTTTCCGGGGATACTTGCGATGCCACAAGCGCACCCGACCCCCCGAGAACGCCTCAAATGACGATGCTTACGGCAGCGATAAGCATCGACGCGTGTGCGTATCCATCGGCAAGCGCGGTATGTGCGTATTGCGCTCGTTCCATAACGGCTATTCGCACCCGCAACTTGCCCATATCGCTCTGCATGTTGGAATTCTCACCAGTAAGCAACTCAATGGCAAATTTCTGCCGGCGGATAATGCCTTCCGGAGAATTGTCCCTCCCGCTATCAATCTTGGTCGCATTGACGTCTTTGGGTATTTTGGGGACGGAGTCGCCGGCTTCCCGCGATTCCGTCTGAGACTTTGGATTTACCGACTGTGCCGATAGTTCCAACTGATGCTTATCCATGATAGTTTCCACTGCGTGACCGAAAGAATCGCTGGATCCCTTGTTAAAATTAAATTTCATAAAAAAGGTAATGATTATGTAAGATATACATATCGAAAAGGTTTTTTTGTCAATCGGAAAATTATAATCGGGTCCCCCCGCCGGATATACCCAATAGGAATTGGTTTTCGGCTTTTTACGGTTACAGATTCGGAACAGATTATATTTTTCTTCTTTCGGGAGCTTATCGGGAATAAGTGACCGAAGAAAAAAATAAAAGATGTCCGAATATGTGACTGGAAAAACCGGGAAACCAATTCCTATTGGGTATAAAATGGCGCCATGCGATTCAGAAAAGCCAGACAAGACGGAATCGATTTTGTCCGCAATTCCGAGCCGGGTATCGCTTTTCGGATCAACGGAAAAACGCTTCGATTTTTTCGTAAACAAGTCGAAAACCGTCACTTCGACCTCTCCGGCATTCGTCAATTTCGTTTTCAGTAAAAAGGCTGGATTCCCGGCATCCCCGATATTCCTGGAAGCCGCGACGGATTCTATGGTTTCCACCATGGAAAGAGCTGTCAAATGGGATATATGAAAAACCGCGCGCTGTCTATTTTTGGCACGCCCTCCGGGCGGATTATTTTGCGAAGCCAATCGATCCCGCAATATGGGAATGCCCCCTGCTGGCATGGTTGCAACACTCGATTCCCAACGAAAAAATGAAAAATCCGAGGTCCTTTGCCCTGACGATTGCCAGACTGGAAACTTTGGAAACTCCGGCGCAAGAGCTCGCCAAGGCGGCGGAGGCGGCAGAATCGGCGGAAAAATGAGAATGCCACAAGTCCTCTTCCCGGATGCCATGCACCGGACGCACGACGGCGGATCGTGCCGCGCCCGGCAGGAACGGGGAGAGGCGGGAACTGGATCCCCCTCCCCTCCCCCTCCAAATACCGGAAGGAGGCGACCAGACGTCACGGGGGGCGCACGCTTCCCACGCCGTCACTATGATCGCGGGGCAGATTATTCGGTTCGGGGATCTTCGAAAAAACCGTCGGCTTCCTTTCGCGCACGGGAATCCGAAACGAAAACCCCGTTCCTTTCCGGAACGGGGTTTCCAATCATTTGGAATTCAGATGATCCAAATTCATTTGACGCCAAGTGCTATCGCACCGTGAACGACAACTTCTGGGGAGTACAATTAATTACGGTTCCATCGGGAGTCTTTCCTATGAAATCCGACACGGAATACCCTGTCCCGGCCGGGAAAGCGTTCGCGGGAAATTCGTATACTTTCGTCTGGTTGAGATCGCCGGCAGCGATATCCCGTACCAATGGAGCCCTTCCGTCCGGCACCGAATAGGTCCATTTCATCGTGGAACCGGCGGCGAATCCGCTGGAAACCAGCGTCAATTTGAAAGGAGTACTTGAACTACTGCTGAAATCCGCGGTACTAAGGGATATGGAACAAGTCGGGGTGGCTGTCGTGGGAGTTACCGTGGTGCTAATACAGGACTCACCTGACCGAGTAAATCCAGAACTACATTTTGCCTCTTTGAAGGAAGTTCATGATTTGCCCCAACGGTAACCATAATTCGTTGATTTACATGTATATAATTGGTGAATTTCCAGAGTTCATCCGGTTATATTGGAGAATGATACGATCTTATCTACTTTACCTTCTGTTCAACTGGAGGGAAAATTAAAAGTATCGATTGTGTCAGCGCTACAGGTTTTAGAAGGAGTACCGTCAATATTCTTGCCATACGCAGCGACACTGGTGAGGTCTGCGGTTGAAGAACCACAGAATAGAGTAGGCGTCTTATAACCATCGGCATAAGGAATAGATATCGATTTTATACTTCCATCAGCATATAAATCCATGGGTTGAGTATAATTTGTATCTGTATCGTTGAGTTTCCAAGCACATATTTTGTATCCAGATTTATTATCTATCTGATTGGCGCTGAGGGAACAAGAACTGTTGCCGCCGAAAGTTCAACAACCTGCCATTATATACGCCTTATTGGCCGAAGCAATCGGGGTATTTTCTTCTGAAAAGAAAATTTCTTTATTTGAAGAACTATCCGCACATCCTGATATCTTTACATAGTTTCAATTCTTAACATAAAGTTGCATACTGACAAGTCATCCGATACCCTGAGATCCTCACTGACGATCTGAATAGTAGTCTATCTTACAATGAGCGCCTGTTGGGAAATACCCATAAAACGTTATAGATTCTCATCCTGATTTGACCATTGTTTTTGTAACGTCAAAATTCACTTTTGAAGTATCAATCGTCTTGAAGCTATCTTCGGTCGATTGAATGAGTTTTTCAGTTCAACAAATTTCATTTGGATTATTTCAACAAATGCTTGCGCATCATCATCTTCAGCTGAAAGAACCAAGAGATGCGCGAGGTCAATTATGATCACTTTCATCCGTAGCTTGCCAAGTTTCTGCAGTCCATATTTTGATATCGCTACTTCATGTTGAACCAGGTGTTCAGCATTTATAAAATTCTACTACCTTTGAAAAATTGGATATGGCTACCTGTACGCTAGTAGGAACGGCAACGGGATTGGTAGCGTTAGAAGTCCAAATTGCCCTGAGGGCTTGTCCACCGACTGGCATCGTAGCGGGGAGGGCTGGTGACCAATTTACAAAGGTATTTCCCGTCTTGGTTGGATTCGGTGGTGCCGTCACATTAGTTCCAGCTGCTTGATTGATTGGATTGATAGCCGCAGAAGTGGCTCAATCCATATCGAAGGTAATCGAGAAGTTGGTTGTTGCTCCTGGGTTGAGGTTCGGGTTAACGTACACGGGACTGTTCGTCAGAACGTATTCTTCGGTGGTGGCGAAATTTTTATTTATCATGCATTTCACGACCCGCTGCAAGGTATATCAGGGCAGGTTTTCCTTCGCGTTGGTACATTTGCTGGTGGTCGAATTCGAATAGACGTACCTGGTTTCTCAGAAGGCGTACGCGTCGCATCACTCGCGTCAGGATCATGAGCATACGACCGTGCTGGCGGTTGCGGCTGCCGTCGTTGCCGGAATCCGTATCGCGTACACCCTCGGGTAGATGTATTGGAAAATGAACGCGTATTCGTTCCCGTAGGCCGCGCGCATGTCGTTGTCGAGCTTGTCGACCTTCGCGAGGTAGGCGTCGACGTGGGCCGTGTAGAGGGAGGCGTTCATGGGATTCCCG
>CAIVSN010000062.1 GCA_903908595.1 uncultured bacterium | reverse complement strand
TTGCCATTTACGAGATTTCAAACACTGAAGTCTTTCGGTTTGTTTCTTTTGAGAAGAGTGATCAAAGACTTATAAAGTTTCCCTCCTTTATCGGAATAGTACGCATCAAAAATCTTTAAACTGATTTCATCCGAATTCCTGATAGCATCAAAGGTTTTAAATCTATCTTGTTTGATTTTATCGGTAAAATTATTCAGTTGATCTATGCTTTCCTCAAAAATCTTTAAATCTCTTTGAACTCTTTCATTTTGTGCCCCTGGATATCTATTGTAGATAATGGTATTCCAGAACCATTTATTCAGGGCATTCCTGAGATTTCAAGTCTCATCATTTTTCGAAATGATTGAAAAATATCAGGCAAGAAATTTGGAAATCGGTTTAAAGTCTTTAATTCTTTCAAGTTCTAGACAATTATCAGTGAAAAAATCATAAATCCTATTTATGGTCGTATTGATACGTTTTGTATTGTCTATGAGATCATTTGTATTTATCTGGAGAATGTTTTTCTGAATAAATTCCTGTTTTAGGATAACCAAGATCAGGAATAATAACGTGAGTTCATCTATATATCTTTCGGTTTTTTCAAATTCCAGATTCAAATTTTCTGCGTAATCATTTCAAACAAAAGATCAAGGTTTTTTCTTGAACAAAACCATTGAAGCATACTTTCTTAAATCGAAATAGCCTTCATTATCCAATTTTTTATAGGTTTTGGCTACCATAATATCAAACATATTGAGTTTGGTATTTTGAGTATTTATTCTTTCGAAAACACTCAAAACATCACTCAATTTTCCAGTTTGGTTTCCAGCCATAACCTTTCTGTCCAATATGCTTTCTTGCAAGTTCCTTATCTTTTTATGTATGTCTAATAACAGCTCGCTATTCTCCGAATGTACCAATTTCATTATTTTCCCTAAGCCGTCATCGTCATAAACATATTTGAGTTTGATGAATCTAGATCCATATTTTTCATAAATTTCTTTTTCGTCCAGAGTATCCAGTTCTGTTTCCTCTCATTCGATGCACTCATCTCAGTATATAAATTTTTGTTCCGAATCATCTCAGGGATAGGTACTGTCAAAATATAGGTTTGCTACTTCTGGTTTTTTCGTATTTGTTCCTTTGTATACTTTTTTGTCAGTAAAAACCAGCATCAATGCTGTCGTTCTCTGCTGGCCATCAAGTAGGTAATTTATATCTGTTCCCGTTTGTCATTCGGGATATTTGATATCTTTTAAGCTTCCTCAGACTCTTCTTCTGGCAAGCTCATCTCATCATTTCCAGACTAAAATACTACTGATAGTATAATTATTAAACAAGCTATCAATCAATAGCTTTATTTGAGATTTGTCCCATACGAAAGGTCTCTGAAATTCCGGCAAAAGAATTTGTTCTTTTTCCGCCAATTGAATGAGTCGTTTTATGTTTAAATCGTTTAGATCATTGAACATAATTTAGTCTTTAATATATACGAATAAGTCTCCCGGTTCACGATTCAGAAGCTCACAAAAAAATCAATCGTTTTGAATTCAATTCTTTTCGTTTTTCTCTTCGCAAGAGTATACAGTTGATTATATGTAATTCAACATTCATTCACAAAACGATACAAGGAAATTCATTTTTCATTTACTAACTCGGCAATTTTTATGCGAAGCACATACGGGATATTTTATAGAAACGCGGTGATTATATTTTGATTTTAAGCAACTGCAAATTGGGAATATATAAATTGGGTAATCCACAAACAACCCCAAGTAAGTCTCGGACTTTCAGTACGTGAGAAACCTATGGATTTTCAGTCCATAGTGGTTTATTTTGTCAAGATATCTCCGGTTGACTTCCGGTACCGAATACCCTACACTGGCACCACCTACGGGAGTATACTTCATAGTATAATTGTCGAAAGATGATTTCTCCCAGTACTCTGTTCTGAGGGGTTGTGAAGGTCAATCATCAACCTCTTTTTTGTTGTCTGGATTATTCTATCGCGTTCCTGCTTAACCATTTCGGTCGATACGCGTACCAACATACTTCGATTTGCGTTTTTTTCAACTCGCGATAGATTGCTCCCGAAGCAATAGCCATAAACCTAAAACCTACTGTTCTTGAGAATTCCCTCCATCGGTCGGATCTGAATCAAGACGTACCAAGTAGGAAACGTCGGCTTTTTTTGTTTCTGTGGTTGGGTTTTTCCTTGTCGAATTTATCACTCCCGCTGGTTTTGAAATCCGAGGGGATATTCTCGAAATTGCAATTTTAAATTTTGTCAATAACAATAATTTTGACTTATTGTCAAGTAATGATACCATTCTCTTGGAATTAAATCCCACCCGAACTGTCGCCTTTATGGATGTGCGCGTTCCACATATATTTGGATAGGGTGGGATTTTCCTATTCTCAAGTCGGTTTCGGCCAGACTTGAACATTGATCTTGCGATGCGAGACTACCGATATGGACACGTCTTTCCCGTCGGTCTTCATGTATATTCGATTTGTTCCAGAAGCTATGAAATCTGCCAATTGAATAAGATTCAGTTTGTTCGACGGAATCATTTTGACGGACTTGATCCGTCGCATTTTTTCATCGTTCATTTTCTTTTTCAGGTATTTTGCCAACGATTTGCGAAAATTTGCATCTCAGCTCCCATCTATGCAAATCTCTGCCTCGATAAGCTTGTCCTTGGCGTTCTCAAATAACAAAGAAGTCGTGTATTTGTAAAAACTTTCCTTGTTTTTGAATCCTTTTCACCACAAAAGGCTTTTGTTGAGAACGAAACAGTAGTAAAAGAATCCATATGGAGCGACGGCTTGAAAAAATGTTTCCCGTATCCGAAAGGACGTATTAACAAAATGGAATTCGTGATTATCTTCGAATCAGAGTTCCTTTTTTAGGAGTTGTATCCGCTGGTCACAAGCTGACGCTTCGCTCCTATCGTCGAATATTATCATGGCGATAGTAAAAAATCGACTTGAACATTTGTCGAACTTAAACCCGCTATCCCCGCTTTCATCGATAAATACCAGCATATCGCAAAGAAAAAAATTACCCCAAACCAAACCTCCCCACGAACTCCCACACCCCATCCTGCTCCTTCTGCCGGAACAACCTCTCGAACGCCCCCATCCCGAACGCCTTCTCGAACGTGTCGCCATACAAATCCTCGTAGACGATGAATTTCTTCTGAATGATCACCGCCTTCACGATCTGGAGAAACCGGATCTGCTGGCTCGTAAAATTGTTCTCCCGAACGTATTCGTCAAACAACCCCGAAACCTCGGTTTCCCATTCCGGCATCGATGCCTTGCCGAGCGCCACCTTGACGAGCTGCTCGAACGCCACGGTCGGCCTTCCGTACGCCCGCCGGAGATTGCTCAGAGTAATGCGGTATTCCGATTGTTGGAACAATCTTTCGAGTTCCGCCAGATCGTCCGAAGTAATCGGTTCGTCATTCAATATTTTTTTGATGGCCTTGGAGGATTTCGCATAGTGCTCCAATTCTCCCACAAAGACCTCCCAATACTTGTCGGAAGCCATTTTCTTCCCTTCGGCGTACTCGATCCAGCGCCTCTCGATGATATCGTCCGGCTCGTCGATGGCGAGCGGGATATCCCTGGCGGGTTTCCGGTATTTCATCAGCGGGGCGAATTCGGTTCCCAGGGCCTCGATCGTTTCGAGCGTGGCATCTTGCCAGAATTTGGGAGAGAGGATTTCCCGGATTCTCGCCCCTTTCTCGGAGACGGCGCCGATGGACTCGGGGAGCGAATGGATGTCCCTGGCAATGGAGAGCCGAAGCCCCTCGGTATCGTCGTTTTTGAGGAGGGCCGATTTGAAACGGGCGGTTTTGAGGGAAAAACGCAGTTCGTCGATGCTTTCCCGGTCGTAATACCGGAGGAGCGGGGCGATTTTTTGGAGCTCGTCGTACGGGTTGACGGCGACATTGTCAAAAATTTTCCCGCTCATAACGGATTCGAACAGCGCTTTCCTTTCGAAGATCTCGTCATTGCCCGTTTCGTAGAGATCTCGCGCCATGGCGAGGATTCCCGATTTTTCCGGCTCGAACCGCTTCCGGTCTTCGCGGTGTTCGAGGAGCTTGAGGTAGGCGATCCTTGCTTCGAAACATTTCTGCTGTACCGAAAGCTGGTTCCCGTTCGGGTCCTTGAAAACGTGTTCCTCGTCGAAATTCATGGCGAAATCGAGGATGAGAAAATGGGTTTTGTCCCCGTTCTCCCCGAATACGCCGGGGCAGAGACGGGTGCCGCGACCCACCATTTGCCAGAACTTCGCCTCGGAAAACACCTTCCTCGCGAATACCAGGTTGACCACTTCGGGCACGTCCACCCCGGTATCGAGCATGTCCACGGAAATGGCCACGCGGAATTTTTTCTCGGTTTTGAGTTTCTTGAAGTCTTTCAGGAGCTCGTCGGCTTTTTCCACGTTGGAAGTGATGACCACGGCGAAATCATGAAGGTGCGGGTACATGGCTTCGAAGGCTTCGCGCAGGTGTTCCGCGTGGGCCTGGTTCATGGCGAAGATTATGGTTTTCCCCGGAAGCCCGTCCTCGATCTTCAGGGATTGTTCCATGAATTCCCGTACCACGGCGTGGTTCGTGTCCTTGTTGTCGATTTTCTTCCCGATTTCGGAGCCTTCGAAGTTGTAATCCTCGGGATTTTTTCCTTCCTTTTTGAGCTGTTCCAGTATCTCTTTCGGGAGTTGCCTTCATTTGATTCCCTGGATTTGGAACCGCGTCCGCGCCATCAGGACGCGATACGGCACGAGGAACGTATCCGAAACGGCACGATCCATTCCATACGAGTACGTCGGATCCCCGTCTTCGCACCCGAAGGTCCGGTAGGTGCTCCGATCGACGAATTGGACGGGGGTGGCCGTCAGCCCGACCTTGTGGCAGTCGAAATGTTCGATGATGGCTTTCCATTCCCCATAGATGCTCCGGTGGACCTCGTCGACGATGACGAGGTCGAAAAATCCGCTCGAAAAATCGTCCAGATGATGGATCATCGTCTGATAGGTAGCCGAAAACAGCCGGGCGTTCCCGTCCGTTTTCCCCGTTTCGATCCGGGTCTTCGGGGTATTCTTGAAATACGCCGCGAACCCGTCGTCGGCCGCTTGGTCCCGGAGCGCGGTCCGGTCGGTCAGAAACAGGATCTTCTGGGCGTGGTACGTCCGGAACAGCACGTCCATGAGTCCCATCGCCGTCCGGGTTTTCCCGGTTCCGGTGGCCATGACAAGGAGAAAATCGCGCTTGCCCTGCTCCATGCCCTCGACGACCCGTTTGATGGCCTCCTGCTGGTAGTACCGCCCGGCGATGTTCGCGTCCACCTTCGCCGAAGTCGGCGGAACCTGGATTTTGCCGAGTTCCCGCATCCTGCGGAGATCCGAGAGCGTGAAAAACGATTTCACCTTCCTCGGGGATGTTTCCCGGCCGGTATCGTAAAAGAAGAGCTCCCGGCCGTTGGAGAGAAACACGAACGGGCGGTATCGTTGCCTGGTTTCGATGATTTTCGCGTATTCGAGCGCCTGAAATTGCCCGTCCCGGGCATTTCTCGCGAATTTTTTGGCCTCGACCACCGCTATGACGGTGCCGTCGCTGTCCAGGAGCGCGTAATCGGCAAAAAGCTCTCCGATCTGGTATTCCAAAAGGACCTTCCGGTGGTCATGGGTATCCCAGCCGAAGGCGCGGAGTCGTTTGTCGATATGGGTTCGGGTTTCTTTTTCGAGCATTGCGGGGATTATAGCGGAAAATTCGATGATTGTCAGATTTTCTTGAAATATATGTCACTTTTCTTGAAATATATGGCTTCTCTCTTGCCAGTCACCACCAGAAAAAAAACGAACGCCCCCCCCTACGCCGCCGCCATATCCACGAAAGATCGTTCCAAGGCCGTTTCGTACATCGCTTCCAACCTCTCCGCGTACTCCGGATTCTGCACTACGAACCGATCGACGCACACGCCGCCGTTGACTTCGAGGAATTTGAAACTCCCGTCCTCCAGGACCAGGAAATCGCAGGAAGCGAAACGGAGTCATATTCTGCGCAAAACCGTTCTCGCGATTTCGACCGCTTCGGCAATGCTCCCCCGTTCGGAATCCCGGATGATTTCCGTACGGGCTCATTGGCTCAGGTTGAACTTCCATCCCGTTCCGGGAATCTTGTAGTACGCCAATGGCATTTCCCCATCCAAAAACAGCATTCTCAGTTCCTTCCCGGATTTTACGAAAGGCTCAAGCACGGCGTCGCACCCCTTGTCCTCAAAATAATCGAGCGATTTCAGGAGTTCGTCCCGGTTGGCGATTTTGAAAACGTCGTTCCCCTGCGAACCCCGGGCGTCCTTCAGGACCAGGGGATATTCGTGTTCGGATAGGAATTTTTCGACGATATCGGATTTGGTCGTTCCGATGAATTCCGCTTTCCAATCGCCGGGGACGAATGCCGACGGAATCAGGAAACCCGAAGGTATGACGCCTTCCAGAAGGCAGTGGGTGGCGTACTTGTCCATAGCCATGCTCACGCCGGATGACGGATTGATATCGAACGTGTACCCCGTCAGCCGAAACGTTCTCGTGCCGTCGCGGATTTCGACGATCCATCCGAAGGAGTACGTTTGGAACGAATATCCTTTTCGCTTTGCGATGTTCTTGAGGGCCTGGTAGATGAATCTTTCGCTGTTGAGCATGCGCATGGGGGATCAAGGGATGGAAGGTATCGATTCTCAGGACGCTTCCTACGGCAGACTCTCCCGATATGCTTCGTAATACTTCTGGCAGTTGCGGATGATTTCCTTTTTGGATTCTTCCGACAGGCAAAACCCGTACTTGAGCATCAGCGGCCCATCGCTGTCGGCATAATCGCCATTGTCAAAATTTTCAAGCGTATGGCGGACGAATTCTTCGGCGAAAGATTCCGGCAACATTTTGAGAAGGCCTACGAATTTCGCTTCTACGGAGAGGAAAACTTTGTCGGGAAATTCACCGTATAACGTATCATTGTACGAATATTCCCCCTGGGAATATCGCTCGTGAAATTCCAAATACGCGTCGAGCAATTTTTCCATTATCCCCCCAACGAATGAACTCTCGGGAGAAAAATCGGCCACCGAAACGATTTCTTTCTCCCCCCGGTTCCGAATGGCAAATGCCGGCTCGTACGAAACGCCCGAGAGTTCGACGCGCATTGGCCTCGAATCGCGTTCCAATACGCAGAATCGGTCCTTCTGATAATGGGCGGCATGATACGCTATCACCCGGTTTCTTGCAACCCTTTGGGAAGTTCCGTATCGATACCCAGTGCCGTAGAGACGTTGTCAGACCTTGGAAATAAGGGAGCTGAAATACCGCTGGGGCGTGACCTCCTTTTTCAATACCCCGGCTTCGTAGGCGATGATTTCGGGGGAAATCGGAGCGGTAATATCGACGAGGAACCGATTCAATACTTCTTCGGAATCCGTATCGAGCGCGAAAGACGTGTAATACGTATAATTCTCTCCGGATATGCGGCGCTGCGAAAAATAATCCCGGGCAGATTTCACGTTTCCCAGCACGCAATGTTCCACGAGGTGCGGGATACATTCCGAGCCATCCTGTTGCGGGGTATCGACGTAAATATGGTACATGGGGAATTATTCGTTACGTTTTGAGCGTCAAGTATATGCAAAAAATAGAAAATCCGCAGAAAAACAAGGAACTATCGATGGTGATACGGTATTTTAGAATATTTTCCCGGAACTATCAATTCCTCGGTTTTGGCTTCGAAAAAGCATCTTGAAAATCTAAAACATCCAAAAAAACCACCGTTTTTCGTATATCAAGCTGATTATGTGAGTAACTTACAAAAATGATTTTGTTTTAAACAAGCTATTTCTATAGAATTCAGAGGGGTTGATAGAAATATTTTCCCTATGGCAATTTTTGCGCGATTCTTCCGGATGTGGTAGATTGGGCATATACAAGTATCCGAGCGAGATTGCGCTTACGCCAGCCGTGATCATATTCCCAAAATACGCATATCATCGTCCATGAATACGACAGAAAATATCTCTATCCAGAAAGAAATCGAGCTTCTCTTGATAATCCAAAAGAAGTGGATTTCGATATTAGAAAAAAGAGACAGAACCGCTGTTTCCGAAGAGTCCGAAACAGGAGATTATTACCCATAAATCGCAGCTCATTATGCCAAGCGAACTCAAACGAGAATCGGATGCGAAAATAGATCGGGCAGTATCGTTGAGCATTGCGCTTGCGGGTACGGAAAATTGAAAAGAAAAACTCAGGGAACAAGCGGAAATTCTAAGAAATTCGCTGAAAAACCTGATTTCAGAAAAAATCGTACAGGATGATGAGATTGCCGCTGAAGAATGGAATGAGGTATTTCATGGTATTCCAGCGGAATTGCTCTCGTATTTCCAAATCGCCAATGAGAAAGACTTAAAAGCTTTTATTGAAAAAACAAGAACGGTTCCGGTAATTTTCTCAAAAGAAAATCGGCAACCTATTTTGCTCCCAAACACGCGAATTGAACCCGTCTCGTCAATCGAGAAAGAACAAGGCTATCTGCTTTCCAAAAAAGACTTTGAAATCCATTTTGCCTGAGATGCGTTCAAGCAGCAAAATGTGGGAAATTGTTACCTTGTTTCGGTCGTAAATAGCCTCGCCAATTTTTGATGATTTGAAGAATTGATTCGAAAATCCGTGAGAATGACAGAGAGTGGGTTCGAGATCATGGTACCGCTCTGATTACAAAAAGAACACGCCAAAACCATCAAGGTATCGAAGGGCGAACTGGATGGACAGATCGGTATTTTCGGATCCCAGTTTAGCCTCTTGAAATGAAAGGAAGGAATCAGGGCGCTCATGGTGGCTTATGGGAAATCCGTTACGGGGAAAGATAGGTTCGATCTCTTGAATCTGGAAAGATGAAATACGAAAGATACGGCCCTATCTCTGCTGTATGGTTTTTTTTCGTACGAATCGACACGGAACCCGATTGATTGAAAAAAAGATTTCGAATCATGACTACAAAGCGCCTTGATGCAATTTGACTCTCGTACCGACCTTATGACATTGAGTGTCAATCAATGAGACGGTTACTCAAAATTGCTCAATCTTGATGAAAAGGATGAGAACTGAAAGGCCGTTCGGAATGCGCATGCCATCTCGGTGATTGCCGTGGACAAAGGCCGAAGGGAAGTTACCCTTTCGAATCCTTGGAACTGCAACAAGCGATTCACGGTATCCATCGATGCCTTGCAGGCATTGTGTTATGGCTTTCAAATGGCATCAAAAGAACAAAAACAGGGCTTGAGAGATTCGGATTTCAAGTCCCGGGATGACCATCGTATTTCAAACATGGTTTCAAATAGTGATGCGAAGAATATGAAAAAGATAAAAAATATTCCATCTACGGCAAAACAAATTAAAAATGATCCGAATTTGATTGTTCCTTTAGTCCAAAATATATTATATGGTTCGGATTGACCGCAAAACCCTGAATCTCTCAACCAAGCAATACAGGTAACCGGCCATTCAAATCCCCTGGAGAGATTATCTCGAGGCGATGTCGTAGTAGGAGAAAAGGATGGAAAATATTACGTGGAGAGCCATGGACAGAAGGATTCCTATTTTACATTTGATGAAAAATATAATCCGACCATTCATATGGGAAAATCAAGCCTTTCTCTCCCGTCGTGAATTTTTGCAAATACGTTCAACGGGGAATCGAACAAGCTGGTATCGTGGTATTTGTACCCGCCAAGACTGGTCGTTTTTCTCAACAAAATGAAACATGACTATATCGATACGTCATTTCATAAATCAGATATCGGTTCGCCTTTCGTATTATGAAAAAATGGCGAATGCCTCCTGTTGGATGATCCGGAAAAATATCGGTGATCCAAAAGATTGATGAAGAAAACGGGAGACGTTTTCTGAGATACGAGTATTGGCGTATTGAAAGACTGGTCAGCTTTGGGGATAAAATCTACCGATAAGGAAACAAAGGGAAGGATTATATGATTCCTGAATGGTCTTGTTCGAGAAAAAAGGAGCGCCTAGATGAAAACGGTCTTTGGTTGACTTCTGCCGGTCGGTTAACGTCACGAATATGCCCAACGGGAATTGGTTTCCCGTTGGGCATAACTCCTGAAAAGTATTTTTGATAGGCATATAGAGACCTACAATGATAGTTGGTGAAAAAATTCTTCTTACTCCGCTATCGTAACCGCCTTCAGTTCATCAGGCCTGACGGATCCAAGGTTGAAAGATGCCTCAATAACACCTTCGGACTTGTTTTTCGCATCAATAATCAGTACTTTTTCATCATTGTACGCAGCAAGGTCTATATGTAGCGCATCAAACTCATTGACGCGATTCTTTTTATACGTAATCGTTATCGTATTTGTGCCATCATGTAAAAGAAAATATTTCGCCTGCAATTCTGGAGTTGCTAGAAGCCGAGTGAGATTTTCACTGCCAAATAGCCTGGAATCGGTGCTTCATCCACCTTCTATCCCCGTATCTTTTCCATTTATCAAAATACTCAGATCATAACCATCTGACTGAGTGCTTAGAATGGCTCGTATCGGATGAGAATCCAGCTGTTCTAACTCTTGGCCGATCTGATTTATTCGATTAAATATTTCCATAATGTCGGGATTCGCAGAATCTGAAAACTCTTTTTGTAGCTCTTTACACTCGTCTACCAGGATTTGGACTTTTGTATCGAGATTATTCATAGGATTTTGGTTACTATTAATAACTACATTAAATCTGAAGTTTTTCGGTTGTCAATTTTTTCATACCCCTCACATTTTTGACAGTTGTAAATAACCAGCATGATTTTTGAAAAATGGAAGATTATCGAAATTTTTGATTTTTTAGTTATCTATTCAAAGCCAAAACCGATGGATTGACAGTTACGCCGAATGCCGACCAATGAGCCACCGTCTCGACTGATGAGATTCGAATTGAAAGAGACGGAAAAAACTTTTTCAGGGCATTTTTAGGCCAGATCCAACCGATACGTTATCCCCTCTTTCCACTCCGGATTATTCCATTTTTCGAAGCCATTGGATTCGCAGAGCTTTTGCATGGGGAGATTTTCGAAAGCTGTCTCGGTGACCATGGCTTTGGCATGGTTCTTGCGCGCGTGGCCAATACAGGCTTTCACCAATTTTTCCCCCACTCCATAGCCCTGGTACGCCGGATTCACGAAGATTTCCCGCAAAAAATAACAGTCGGGTTCCCACCAATCCGTATCGGCAGACACGAAAGCGACAAAATCATCGCCCTGCCTTGCCATCAGGTACAAACTGCCGTCGCGGTGAAAATTCCGTTTCAGGAGGGCAAGGGTATCCCCATCGTATCGGTATGAGAATCCTCCGATAGTCGATTCGCGATTTTGTAGGGTTTCTATTTCATCTTCGCGTATAATTTTCTTGAAAACGATGTCGTCCATGTGAAAGCGTTACGAATACCCCGGATATCAAAAACTCTCGAATGCCTACAGGAGCCTCTGCAATATTCCACATCTATTAAAATTTCATCTTTTTTGTCCTATTTTACTCTATAAAAATTCATTTATACCCAACGGGAAACCAATTCCTATTGGGTATAGTTGCTTCTATGAGGAATAAATCCCCTGCTCCATGTGAGGAATTATATTCCCTATCTACAAAGATAGCAATCGGACATAAAAAGCATTGTTCATGAATTTAACCGAAACAAAAGTTGAAAAAAACATATATTTGTTTAGTATATGAAACAGATATGGAATTAGTATTAAAATCGTTCCTCATGAACCTCTCTGAAAAATCGCTCGAAATGCTCTCTCAGAACAACATATCACGCCCATTTTATGTGGAAAAGCTCAGTAATATGGTTTCGGTACGGAATGTTGTCGTAATTACGGGGCAACGGCGCTCCGGAAAAAGCACCGTCATTTTGGATTTTCTTCGGAAAGAAAATATCGACTCTTCAAAGATTTTCTATCTCAACAAAGAGCTCGACAGCCTTTCTGAAATTCCTGACAACATTGCGCTTGAACGGCTTTTTGACCAAATAGCGGAGAGAAACCCGAATATCGAATACGTTATTATCGACGAAATTCAGGATATCATTTCTTGGGAAAAATTCGTCCGAGCCAGGTTTGCGGAAAAGAAATACAAGATCGTTATCACCGGATCGAATTCGAAACTCCTTTCCTGAGAACTCGCTACCTATTTGACTGGAAGATATCTCACGCTCGATGTTTTCCCGCTCTCGTTTCAAGAGTATGGAGAATTTTCCGGGCTTGCGAATACCAAGGAATCATTTCTCTCCTACCTGGAATTTTGAGGA
This sequence comes from uncultured bacterium, assembly GCA_903908595.1. Taxonomy (GTDB): domain Bacteria; phylum Patescibacteriota; class Gracilibacteria; order BD1-5; family UBA2023; genus CAIVSN01. The sequence continues at coordinate 7,187 of CAIVSN010000062.1, read as the reverse complement.
CTTCCAGAGGTAGTGCTCGAAATAAATCCCGATCTTAAAAAGAACTATGTTTCGAACCTGAAAAATTCGATCCTTTTGAAAGACGTGGTTGCCAGATATCAGATCCGAGAATATTCCTATTTTGAGAAAACGCTCACCTTCCTTTCGCAAAATGTCGGAAATATCACTTCACTCCGAAAAATAGAGGATTATTTCAAGAAAGATGCCATCAAAATTAGCCTTGCCACCCTTTCGAACTACTGCAAATACCTGGAAAACGTTTTTCTACTGCGAAGCTGCCAAAAATTTGACCTGAATGGGAAACGGGTACTCGAACATAATGGAAAATACTACTTCAACGATCTCGGTATACGGAATTCCATATACTACAACTTCCGTTTCGACATCGGTAAAATCCTAGAAAATTACGCGTACAATGCTCTTATTCGGGAAGGATACCTGGTATATTTCTGAGAAAAAGACGGAACGGAAATCGATTTCATTGCCGAAAAAAACGGGAAACGGGCGTATTTTCAAATCGCCTACCTCATACCCGACGAAAAGGTATATGAGCGAGAATTCGGAAACCTCGAAAAAATCTCCGACAACTGGCCGAAATTCGTACTTTCGATGGATGACGCACCTTTCAAGAACGAAAAAGGAATCATTCACGCGAAAATATGGGAGCTTGAAAAGGTTTTAGCGGGAATTTCGTAGCGGTCTATTTTCTAAAATAAATGTATGACCAAAGTGGATTCTTTAGCATCCACGAAAGATCGTTCGAGGGACGCTTCGTACATCGTTTCCAGTTTCTCCGCATACGAGACTGTCCCAAAAATCGTTTTTGAATAGACAATCCTGCAAAGTGAAAAAATAGAAATCGCTCATCTGAGGAACTTCTTAAAATTTAAGAACTGACAATGAATTTACGCATTGTTAATTATGAGACAACCTCATACTCCGGGTTTTGTTCCACGAACCGGTCGACGCACACGCCGCCGTTTACTTCGAGAAATTTGAAGCTCCCGTCCCGAAGCAGCAACCTTCCCTTGTTGGGCATGAGGTCGAGCGGATATCGCAAGACGGAGTTCAATATCCTTCCCCAATGTTCGTCTTCCTCGAACGGATGTATGAGCAATTCCCAGACGGCAAGATTCCAATCGTCGGCTCATCCAAGGTCCAAACCTTTTTGTAATCCCAAGAAAAGTCGAATCCGATGTCTTTGGTAATTTGCGGCTTTTCCATGGAAGAAAGGGAAAGATAATGTAAAACTTATATATCCTCGATACTGATTATGAATCCGGGAGAAATATATCGGAATTTCGCCGATTGATACTTTTCGTTCGTAAAAATGCGAAATTTCCTACTTATGATGGATGGTTGCCAAATATTGAAAGAGGGCAAATTTCGATAAGGCGCTGAAGTCTTCCTCTGAAGACGAGGGATTTAACCCAAACCGGATGGGGATTCTGAAAAAGTAGAATGGGATTAAATTCCATTCTACTCTTTGGGAGTCGGTTCATGTGAACGGGTTTTTTTGAAATGAGTAGGTTTTAATGAATTGCCAAATAAATATATGTCCCGCCCGTCACATTGATATTGGTCGCTGCCACCTGGTTGACCGTGAACCCGGAGGCATCCGGATCGACCGAGTCATCGGTGGCGACTTCGGCAGCGGTGGAATTCAGGGAGAGATGCGAATCGTTTCCGGCCACGATTCCTCGGGCACTGTCCCATACGTACCAATCGCCTGCAAGGTCAGTTCGCTTGATGAGGATAAAACGTGCGGTGGAATCGAATCCGGCATTAATGGAGAGGATTCACCCGTTTCCTGTGTAGGAGCCTACCTTGGAGATGTTGGGCTTGGAGGCGAAGAGGTAGGAGATGTAATTATATGGTCCACCAACTCCGTTATCATTACTGACGTAAAAAACTGAAGATGTTGGATTTGTATAATCCCAATATCTATCACTTCCTGCACTTCTTGTAGATTGTAAATGTAATGCAGATGAATTTCCCGGACCTGTATGATAGACTGGCCAATAATCCACACTATTTCTGGTCTTCACTATAATCATTTCAGGCACTACTCCTAATCCATGCGATACAGTTCTTGCTGAGCCATTCCCTGTATACGCCACCATATCAAACACACCGGGGGCGCGACGGAAGAAATGACCCACTTCCAAAACCGTATTATCATTATAAATTGCATTATTACCAACTGAAACTTGTATTCCATTTTGGGTAAATACTCCTTCACCATTAAGAAAGCTTGATACTTCAATAGAAGTTTCCGAAGTTGTTAATCGCGCCGCCCCTCTTAGCCTGTCATGAAATCCTGAAATAGGATTTCCAGCATTTCTTCTTGAAAAAATAGAAAAGTCAGGGGCAATTAATCCGCTGTCTATATTTCTTGAATTCGCTCCATTTCCAGTATACGTAATCGCATTATATACCTGTGTTCCACTCGTCGGCGGTTTATTGGGACGGCGTATGGCGAGGTAGATATGTTGATGACTGGGAAGGGCTAGGTTTCCAATATAAAATCCGGCTGCCGTTGGATAATAGTTAGCAAATCCACACGCTACTCCGCATTCGGCGGTTGATTGATCACTGGCAATCGCATTAGAACTTCATATAGAGTATCCGCGGGAAGCATCTACCGTATACCATGATCGTGCACTTCCTGCGGCAATATCCTTTATCATAAGAAACTGTGGCTCCCACCCCAGATTTACACTCGCATTTCCACTCGCATCCGTCGTAAAACTTCCCGCCTGAATAATCCCGTCCGGAGCGGGATCGTGGGCGAAAACGTAAGCGACGTATGTTGAACCTAATGCGTTATGGGTAGTATCAGAAGTACCAAGGGTGAATGTAGTTGCGTCAGCATCTCGTATTTTTGCACCGCCCAATGCATTTGTGAGGTTCAAAAACAGGTTACCTGCACTACCTGAACTAACACTGCGATGCCACACGGGCCAGTTTTCAGTACCTCCAGTAGTACGCTTGACAATGACCATACCCGGCTGAATGCCAAGTGAATGAGTTAATACGCGATCATTTGTTCCATCTCCCGTCCACGTCACCACATCGAAAAACTTCGGTGCTTTTCGGAAGGTCCAGGAAACGTAGTTAGAACTTCCGTTTACAGCGGAACCTGCGGTATTAAGAGAAAAACCAGACGATAAAAATGATGAAACACTTTCCGGTGTTGACACTTGAGCTCCAACGCTATTCGTCATAAGCTTCAATCCGGCACCACGGACGGTATCCGATATCACATTTTCATAGGCGCTTAGCCTATTCTTCAACCACACCATCCCCCCATTCCCCGCCAAATCAATCCCATTGTTAATCGTCTGCGTCCCCCCATTCCCGGCATAGAGATACGTACTAAAGACATCGTCCACGTACGTTGCCGCGCTACATCCGATCGTTCCATTTTGAGAATACCCCGCGTCACACTTCCAGGTACATGCCGTCCCTGATGGGGAAGCACCGACAGAATACGCCCAGCCGCTTCCCGAACCCATCGGAGCAACGGCACTCGCGATGACCCCAGCTCCGCTCGGAGCCGTTCCAGTACAGGTGAGAGCAGTGTTTCCCCCGTTTCATCAGGACGATACGCTTGCGCTTCCTCCGAGATAGTTCGTGATTATATTCCCTCCGAGAGAGACGAGTTTATTTGATCCGGTAGTCGCGAGGAGACCCTGATAGCTGGGATCGCTCGCGAGAACCGATCCGGAGTATGCAGCCTGAAGCCCGGTAATAAAAGTCGTGATTCCCGAGGAAGTATCGTCTCTGGGAAGAGAATCGGACGAATAAACGAGCGTGGGAAGAAAACTGACTCCCCCAAGGCTGGCCCTGTTATTCATGAGAATCTTTCATGAGAGCGAGAGGACGTCTACGGGGGTTCCCGTCTGACTCGTGACAATACTCGGAACGGCCACGACGTAGACCGTATTTCCCGTGATGGTCTTCGCCACCATCCCGTTGTAATTTCCCCGGATATAAGCGATGGGATTGCTCGCAGAAGCATAGGTGCTCGTAATGAAATACGGGGATACGAATGCCGTACTGTCTCATTCCCAATCAGCCTTGATCTGATACGCGTTTCCGAAAGCAAGTTTGGAGTAAATATACTCCTTCGTGGCATATAGGGGATCGGTAGGTTTTTTGCTCATCGTGGCTCATCCCGCGGAAATCACGCGCATAACGGTATCCCCGACCGTTCCCTGATACCAGAGGCTTCAACCGGAATAGGCGACGGCAAAAGGGGTATCGGGAGCGGGGTACGAACCGGTTTTCTGATAGGATATATCGAGCAATTTGGAGAGATTGGCGATGTCAGCCATCCGGGAACTATCTCTGGCGGAAACGGAAAACCCTGAAATACTCATGAAACCTATGGTACCAAGGATTATGAGAATCGTGATAACGACTATGAGTTCGACGAGGGTGAATCAAAAATAATTTTTCCGAGTTGATTTACTTAGGATACTTATTGTCCTCATATAACGGAAGAGAAAGAATAAAAGTCGGCTTTTGGTCCTTGATAGCTGCAAAGTGCGCGGTTGGAATGATGGGATTTGCTCCATTAGGAGAAAAGGAGTCGGTTTGATCCCTTTTCTCGGGAATATAATCTAGTTTGTGTAAACGCCATCTAAAGTCAGATATTTCAGCATGCTTTTTCTGGAGAAAATTATATGCAGAATTTTTGTTTTTGGCAATGTTTTATTCGCGGATGTCAGGGAGCGGGACGGGAACTGGTTCTACCGGATGTATTTTTCAACTTTTTCAGGGAAGATCGCTCCCTTTGGATTCCACCTTGAAATTCTCCCGCACCTTGAAGCATGCCGCGTCGAGACAGACGATGGGATGAAGGCGCTCAGGGCCCTCACTTGCCCTGCGATAATAACCGGACTGATCTGCGGAAAGGCATTTCGTCGAGAGATAAAAGGAGTACTTTCGGCTTTCTTCCCAATCCTTCGTTTTGGCATTCCGTCTCTTGATGATCCTTTCCACGAGCACGAGTTCCCGTATGCGTTCTCCCCATTCCGCCGATACGCCATCCGACAGGATCCGGAACGGATAATGCTTCGCCGTTCACGTCTCTCCCCTGTTTCTCCTCTTCTTGCCATCCTTCTTTCCCGTATCTTTTACGGCGTATTCAGAGAGCGATATGCACTCCGAGACAATTTGCTCGCAGTTTTCCAGCAGCTTCTTCTGATTTCCTTCAAGGCGCAAAAGAACCAAAATCATTTGCATTCCAGGACAACATCCCCTACAATTTGCCGGACTTGACCCATTTCGCCTTTTATACCTCACCTTCCCGAATATGAAAACGGAAAACGCCCCTTCCCAAGGGAACAAACTCTTCGCCGCCATCGGCGTTTTCGCTATGTCGGCGCTCCTCGCGTTCGGCGCGACGTCTACTCCCGCTGGAAACTTCAAATCCACTCCCTACCAGAACCGGAGCGCGACGGCGGACCAGACCCTGGACCGGCTGACGGGCGCACAGGGCCGGACGGTCCTCGACGGGGTGGTAACCCGCGTGAAGCAGAAGGCGGCGGACAAGGCCGGGAATCCCCCGAACGCGGAGGCGTACAACGCCTATCTGGACGCGTACCTCGCCAAGGTGGATCAGCTGGACAATACCACCAAGGCCAGCCTGGGAAGGGACTACGAATTCCTGTTCCAGTACATTTACCCGAGGGTATACGAAGTCCGGATGAACGGGGTCGTGGCGACGGCGGCGACAGCCGTTGTTGCATCGGTAACTTCACAGGCGAGTACAAATAATGTTACCGCAAGTGTGTCATACACATTTGCGGCATCGTCGACTTCGGTTCCAGCTGGTGGGACAGTAACGCTTACGTGGTCAAAGGTAACCGGTCTCACAAGTGGCCAGAGTTGTGCGGCTGTAGGTTCATATGATAACGGAACTGGTTGGATTGGTTCCATGGATCCTAATGGGGGTTCTAAAGTTGTTACGATGCCACAGCATGGTACACAGATGACATTCAGACTCATATGTGGCTCTGAAGATAAATCTGTTAGCGTGAATGTTGAACCGGCTGCCGTCACCAATGGTGCTTGTGGAACAGTAGGAGATGTCCTGATCGATACCTTTGATCCTTCGTCTATTGCTGCTGCTTGTAGCAAGGGAACAGCGATCAAAATAGCGAGAGCGAGTAATTGAACGGATTACGGACTTTACAATAGCGATGCCCCCTCTGGGTACCAGTATGCCTGGCTTGATTGGGGAAATCAAGGAGCTTCTTTAAACGGCACGCTTGCCGCTTGGGATAATGCTCGTTATGTCTATATGTGTGCAGGGAATGGAGGACAGAATGTATTATGCCGGACAGGAAAAGTGAAAGTGGATGGTGGATGTGAAAGCGGTATCGCTTGTCTTCGCTGAACCACTCCCAAATCCATTGATGCAACGCACTTTGAATGTCCCGGAATCAATGGAGGGGCAACCGCGAGTTGTACCGGCCGCGCTAATCCTCCTGCAGGGGGAAAATGCGGAAAGAGCAATGGGACTACCTTATCAGCACTCGATTGGGATTCGAATGCTTGGGAGGCAAATAAACCAAAATACTGCGAAGTGGGAAATCCAACATATATTGACGGCCTCGGTACGAGTGGAAACTTCACTTGGACTTGTACCGATGGAGATAGCATCGTAAACTGTAGTGCTACGAAGGGGACTCCTTAATATTTCCTGCATCCTGACCCCAAACGCAACTTTCTCTCAAATTCAGGAAAAGCAGCGGTTTGCCCAGTGGCCTACCGCTCGGTGCGATTCCCCCCATCACCCATGATACGACAAAAGACCCTCAAGGGGTCTTTATATATAATTGGTGGAGATGACGGGAATCTACCCGCCTCGCTCTCTCGCCTTCGGGCAATCCTCGCACGATTACAGGCCGAACACCACCTTCCTCCTGCAAACGAATCTCCCCTTGTTCGCCCAGTAATCTACCGCTCGGTGCGATTCCCGCCATCTCCGATGATAGGACAAAAGCCCCTTGCGGGGGCTTTTTTACGTATCATTGGTGGAGATGACGGGAATCTACCCGCCTCGCTCTCGGATTGCCTTCGGGCAATCCTCGCACGATTACAGGCCGAACACCACCTTCCTCCTGCAAACGAATCTCCCCTTGTTCGCCCAGTAATCTACCGCTCGGTGCGAT
>CAIVSN010000061.1 GCA_903908595.1 uncultured bacterium | reverse complement strand
CGGCCGAAAGCCAAACCGTTGGCTTTCTATTTTCTCCGCTCCGCTCCGAAAATGCCTCGCGTTCAAGTCCCATCTCGACCGCCTTCCACTCAAAAAAATACTCATCTTGCGATGAGTATTTTTGATATCGATTGGTGCCCGAGATGGGACTTGAACCCACACACCTTACGGCATACGCACCTCAAACGTACGTGTCTACCATTCCACCACCCGGGCTTATGATTTATGTCAGAGATTCTGGCACATGAGGATTTGATTGGTGCACCCAGTAGGATTCGAACCTACAACCAACGGCTTCGAAGACCGCTACTCTATCCAGTTGAGCTATGGATGCATATGGAGCTATGCGCAGCCTACCCGACGGTTTCCCGAAGAGTAGGCGAAGTATAGCGAATCGGCCGCCTTTGTAAAATTTTTTATTGCTTTTGTTGCTTTTGTTGCATCCGGGTCAAGTCGTAGAGGAGCGGGGCCGCGATGCAAACGGAAGAATAGGTTCCGACGAGCGTACCGAAAATGAGCGCGAGCGTGAATCCGTGGATGGCCTGCGGACCGAACAAGTACAGCGCAACGAGCACGATGACGACCGTCAATGACGTAAACATGGACCGGGTGATGGTGTCGTTGATGGAGTTGTTCACGAGAATGCCGAAATCGAGCTTCTTGTTCGCGGGAATAAGGAGATTGGACCGGATCCGGTCCATGATGACGATGGTGTCGTTGATGGAATACCCCAGTACCGTCAGCATCGCCGTAATGAAGAAGGTGTCGATCTTGTACTCCGGGAAGAAGGAGCTGGCAACGACGTACAGTCCGAAAGCGATCACCACGTCATGGAAGAGGGAAACCGCCGTAACCGCCCCGAACGAGAAGCTCGTATATCCTTCGACCGCGCCCCGGAACGCCCAGGCGATATAGAGGGAAATGACGAGGATGATCATCGCGAGCGTCAGGTACGCCGTCTTCTTGATGTAGTCCCCGAAGGATTCCCCGATGTTCTGATACCGGACGAGGGTCGCGTTCGCGGACGTCTTGAGTTCGCCGGTCAGCTGGTTCTGGAAATCCGTCTTGAGCGTGTCGAGCTCCTGGTCGGTCAGGCTCTTGCGGGTGTTGTATCCCACCTCCACGATGAAGAGGTTTTCTCCGGAAACCTTGTACACGCTGGTCGTGTTGATGGCGGATTTCGAAGCGAATTCCTGCTGGCTGGAAATCTTGCTGACGACGGATTCTACCTGGTTTTTCTGGAATTCCCCGGTGAACTGGAATTCGGACTGGGTTCCCCCGGTCATGTCGATACCGAGGTGGATCGGGAGGACGAACGGCATGGCCAAAGACCCGACGAAGAGGGCGAGGGCGACGTAGTAGTAAGTAAAACGGTTTTTGATATAGTCGATTCGCATAGATGCGCGGTTAGGAAAGCTTCGGAAAATTTCGCTCATTTATATGACTTGCGCCCCCAAAGTCAACCGAAAACCGCCGAGATTGTTGCGCGCGGGCGTCGAGTAGTATATACTGTCCGTACCATGCAATACAAAATTCCCGTCCAAATCGAAAACGAAGATACCATTTTCCTGGGCCTTTCCCTGCGGCAAATCATCATTATCATGATCGGGAGCGGGTTCGGGTACATGATTTTCAAGTCCCTCGAAGGGAGCGTGGGTCCGGAAATCGCCGCCATCCCCCTGGTCATCATCGTCATTATCTCCCTCTTCGTCGCGCTGTTCAAAAACTCGGAAATGACATTTCTCCCGTTCATCCTCAACGTCCTCCGGCTCAGTCTCAACGAAAACGTCCGCGTCTGGAACAAGGGCGTCGCAAGCTTTTCCAATCTCGAAATCGGCTGGGTCACGTCGCATTCCACCATCAAGGCCAAAATGGAAACGAAATGACACTACACCGAAGTCCAGGACGACCTCAGCGAGAAACTCGCAAAACTCTAACATCGGAACATGACCACTACTATCGACGCTTCGAACGTAAAACAGGCGAAAAAGCCGCACAAGGATTCCAGCACGCAGAAATACCTCCCTTTCACCGAAATCCGGGGGAACTGCATGATTATGAAAGACGGGTCTTCCCGTATGGTCCTCAAAGTCCAGGCCCTCAATTTTAACCTCAAGAGCGAGGAAGAGCAGGATTCCATCATCTACGGCTACCAGAGGTTTCTCAACTCGCTGCGGTTTCCGGTGCAGATCATCGTGCGGTCGCTCAAGGTCGACATCGAGAGCTACCTGCTCAAGCTCAAGAACCTCGCGCTGAAGCAACCGAATCACCTGCTCCAGGAGCAGACCTACCGATACATCGACTTCCTGACGAACCTCATCGACATGGCGCAGATCATGAAAAAGGAATTCTACATCGTCGTGCCATTCGACCAGGTCAACGAGGAATCCGTGCGGAACACCGGCATCATGGGCATGTTCCAGAATTTCTGGTCGTCCATCACGAGCGAGGAGACCATCATGAGCGTCCGGGCGAAACGCCGGAACGGGGAATACCTCAGAAAAGGCAATTACGAGAGGCTCACCACCATCAAGGGTTCCCTTGAACAGATCGGGCTCAAGAGCGAGGAGGTCGACAAAGACGGCCTCGTGCGGCTGCTCTACGACTACTACAATCCCCGCATCGGCGGGGAACAGAAAATCCGGGAGAAAATCGACAACATGGGAATCCAGTAGGACGGGAAATCGTTATTTTCCGGTAGCGGCCGAAGCATCCAGTTTCGCCATCCTCATTTCCACCGAGTCATGCACCGCCTGCCAATACCGCTTCATCGATTTGGTGCCGGCTTTTTCTATTTTGAGCGAGATTCTGTCGAGTTCTTTCCGGGTTTTCGCGCGGCGGGCGACCGGATCCTTTTTGGTGGAAGCGATAATTTTCGCGACGGCCTGATCGCTCGTTTTCTTCGCTTTTTCGAGTACGAAATCGCGTCCGAACGGGAGGTTCGCGACGTCCACTTGGGAGTCCTTCCAGAAATCCAGTACCGCGGGGTATTCCTTGTCCAATCGTACGGAAAGCGCCGACCAATCGAGTTCCCCGACCTTCGGGATCGCGAGCCCGTCCGTCTTGTCCCGATTGAAATACATGGCTCCGACGATCTGCGGGTGACGGGCGAGCTCGGCTTTGAATCCGGTTATCCACGCGTTTTTGGAATCGGCTTCGTTCCGATAGGAATTTCTCGCCTTTTCGATGGACCAAGCCCCCGAAAAATTCGCCGCAGTGGTACCGACCTCGTCGAGGAAAATCGGCTTGCCATAGGAGGCGAGCCGGGAGAACATCTTGGTGTTCTTGTCGAGGAGCAGATCCGGAAACGTCCTCCACTTGGCCCAGTATTCCCCGCGTCCCCGGCCCCAGTTGTAGAGCGTGAGCCCCATGACGTCGACGTATTCGTTGCCGGGATAGTAGTCCTCGAAGGAAAGGCACTTTTTCAGCTTCTTGTTGACGGGAGAGCAGGAAATCATCTCCCCGCCCACGGAGCCGTCGGCGGTCGGAAGATCTTGGGAATTCACCGACATCACGAACAGGACGGACTGGGAATCGAGTCATTCCTCGCGAGCCATTTCATAAATCCGCTTCCAGGCCTTCTTAAAATTCGCGGGGTCGCCGGACCAGGAATACCAGGAACCGTTCATTTCGTGCATGGTGCGGAACAGGACCTTGATCCCGGAGCTTTTCACGATGCGGAAAAACCTCCGGTATTCGGCATCGTATTTCCCTTCCGCCACGTCTTTGGCGCTGAATCCGTATGGCGAAATGCTCACGTGGTAGACCCGGCCTTTGCCGAGGAGCTCGACGGAACGGATCATGGCGCTCTCTTCCTCGTATCCGAAGGTATCGAAGGTGTAGCCGATGATTTGCGTTTTTATGTCGTATTTTTCTTCCAATTCGACGATTTCGGCGGGATTGTTGTCTTCGGGATAGAGACCGAACGCGTATCCGGCATACGCTTGGGCGGTGAAGCAAAAGCACGCGGCGGAAGCGAGCAGGCACAATATGGGGAATTTGGCGAAAGCGGGCATGGAAAAATGGGACGTATCTGGAAAACCCGATTGTATTCGGGACGCCCAATAATTCAAACCGATTGGTTTTTTCGTGAATTTTTCTTTGAGGGAATCGGGAATCCGGGGAAAATCGGGATTGTCCAACTTATTTCCCATGATTAAAAAAGAAAATACGCCCGCTCAAAAATCCCCCGTGGCGCAAAATTCCGAACATACGCGGTCCATCGGCCGGCGCGGAGAGGAAATCGCCGTATCGTACCTGGAGCGTTCCGGATATGGCATCATCGCGACCAACTGGCAGATCTGGTGAGGCGAAATCGACATCGTCGCGGAACGGGAACACACGGTCGTGTTCGTGGAAGTGAAATTCCGCCAGAAACGGCTCGGCGGCTCCGCGCTCGAATCCCTCAGCCAAAAAAAACGGCTCCATTTGCAAAGGAGCGCGGAGCTGTTCCTGCTGAGACAGGGAATCCAGTCGTTCCCCTACCGGTACGATTTCATCGCGATCGATCAGTACGAGAGGAAATACCGGCTTTCCCATTTCAAAAATATCGAGATGGGCGGGGGTCGATCTCGATAATCGGGGGTTAAGGCGTGGTTTGTATTTTATCATGCCCACGCTCCGTAAACCTCGCAAAAACGATGAAATCCGAAGTTGAATTCGAGTACCGTAGCGAGGCGTACTGACAAGTACGCCCGCAAGGAACGGAGAATTCGACGAGGAGTTCGCGTTTTTGCGAGGTTTTATTTCGAGTCGTCCGCTTCGTCGAGGAGGTGTTGGAGCTCGTTCATTTTCTCGGCGTCCGCGTTCTGCTTCTCGTATTCTCGCTGTTCGTCGAGGTAGATGTTCCGGAGCTGGTCCCAGCCTTCCTTGGCTTTGATAACCAAATCCCGGATGACGTCGCCCTCCTTGGCGAGGAGCTTCTTGAATTCTTCCCGTTCGTCCTCGAATACCTTGTGGAGCTCGTCCACCTGGAATTGGGAAAGCGTGGGAATGGCATCGACCACGCGCTTTTTCTCGGCGACCGAGAGCGATAGGGAGTGTTCGAGCAGGTCAAGGAAATTCACCTCGTCGAATTCCGAAAGCGGGTGGATGGAAGAGAGATCGTAAAAAATCTCGTTTTCCAGTTTCGGAACGGAAACCATTTGTGTGCCGTCTCCGGTAGTTCCGCCGGATGCGGATGCGTCGTCGTTTGCCATGTCGGTCATATGAAAAAATTAGGTTCTAAAGCGGTGGGATTCAAGGTGCGCGACGATTTCGGCTTGGATGTCCGGCGCGATAACCGCGTTGTGCCAGACCGCCTCCACGTCCTCGTCTTCTTCCAGTGTCTCTATGAGAATATGTACTTTTAGAGCTTTGTCAAACTCGGTCAGTTCCAGAGTGTTGGTCGGGAGGTATTCCCCTCGGGAAGAGAGGATTTCGAGTCATTTTCCTTTGAGGGACGCCGTGACGTGGGCGAGTTCGTGCCAGTCCGTCTGGATATAGACGATATCGTTTTCGGACTGGTAGTCGTCGGCTCCGGATTCGATGATCGCTTCTTCGAGCTTGTCGGTCATCGGCCCGCGAATCTGGATTTCCCCCACGAACCGGAACGCGAAATTGGAAACGGAGCCCGTTTCCCCGAGCGATCCCCCGCACTTGGCGAAGGCATGGCGCATGCTCGGAGCGGTGCGGTTGCGGTTGTCGGTCAGGGCCTTGACGATGACGGCGACCCCGCCGGCACCGTATCATTCGTAAACGATTTCTTCGATGGAGGCCGCCCCTTTCTCCAAACCGGCCCCCCGTCGGACGGCCCGGTCGATGTTCTCGTTAGGAACGTTCTCTTTTTTGGCCTTGTAAATGGCTTCGGCCAAGCTCGGGTTCTGGGAAGGATCGGCTCACTTGCCCGCGGCGATGGCAATCAGCATGCCATGGATGGCAAAAACCTTCCCGCGTTCCTTGGCCGTGGCTTGTTTCTGTCGCTCGATAACGGGTCCTCGTCACATATCGGTAATAATTAAGGGGGGATTATATCGGATTTTCGGTAAGTGTAAACCGGAAAATGGGGAATTTTTGGGAATTGGCAGGTCGAGATATCGCCTCCGAATTCCCAATCCAGAGACGCAAAACAATTCTAATCTTTGTCAATGCCTAGTCCGCAACGTGCGTCTCTTGAATCTCCGGGGGTTTTTCCCAATTCTGCCAAACGAACCTTTCGGCATAGGGGACGCGCACGATGAACTTTGGGCCGGTTCCGTGAAAAAACGTTTTTCACCTGCTTCCGTCGGCGCCTTCGCGGTATTCGAGTCAAATGCCGTCCAATATTTCCTTCGCCTTCTCATCTCCCGTTCACTTCACAAAGACGACGGCCCTGTCCGTGACCTGGGTTTCCGGTTCGAAAATCACCAATTCGTCATCTCTCATTTTTCATTCGACGACTTCGGAAAATATTCTCTCCAAGAAAAATTTTCTCGTACCGCAGAAAAACTCCGACGGTCAGATTTCCCCGGTACCGGATGACCAGGAAACGGTTTCGACCGCCCCGTCGCAACGGACGACGAAGTTGTGGAAGGTGAATTTGAACGTAGCGTGGTTCGGCCATGGCACGGTGCTCGTTCCGGAATATTCCAAGGTAAAATCCGGGAATTCAAGGATTTTTCCCGGTTTATATCGTGTTTTTTTGCCGTATTTTTCCATCGAGACGCGGGGTAAGTGGATAATGTTCGGTATCGTACCATGGAAATCCGCGGATTTCCAGCGCAAATTATTTCGCTTTTTGGATTTTTTCGAAAAACTTTGTATATGTCGCCACGGACAGGCTTCCCGCTATCACGCACGACAAAATATGGAATACGTAAGCGGTCGGCCAGTCTTCCCTGGCATAGAATCAATAGTAAACGCTCCATCAGAAAAATAGGAGCACCATGAAAAAGAATAGGAAGTATTTGTAAAACAATACCGTGATGATTCCCCAAGTATTCCTGTCCTTTCGGGACCGGTATTCGGAAAAAAGAAAAAATACCACGGACAGGAGCGTCACGACATTCGCGATTGCGACGATGGTATCGATCATAAAAAATGGTTTTACCGCTTTCCGACCGCGAACAGCACTTCCCTATTCCCAGCCTCGCCGATCAAACCCGACTCGTGCTGGTGAAAAACGGGGATTCCCGACGCTTCCAGCCACGTTTCGAAATCCCGTACCGCCCGCAACCGGATTTCCTCGGATTTGGGGATGCCGGTTTTTTTCAGGTTCTCCGGCCCCACTTCGAACTGCGGTTTGAACAGCGCGACGCAAATGCCCTCCGGTTCGAGGAATCCCAGGATCGACGGCAGGACTTCCCGGAGCGAAACGAACGACACGTCGACCGTGATTCTCGCGAATTTTTCCTCGCTTTTCCAGTTGCGGATATCGGTGTTTTCGAGGGAAACAATTCTCGAATCGCCCCTGAGCCGTTCATGGAGCTGCGCGGTTCCGACGTCAACCGCAACCACCTGCGCAGCGCTCCGTTCCAATAATACTTGGGTAAAACCGCCCGTGGAAGCCCCGACGTCCAAACATTGGAAGCCTTCGACGGAAATTCCCGTCGCATCGAGGAACGACGCGAGCTTTTCCGCGCTCCGGGAAACGTAGCGGATCTGCGGATGGTCGCGGTCGATTTGAAGTTCGGTATCCGGAGCGACTTCCATGGCGCATTTTTGCGATACCTTGCCGGCGACGTTCACGAGTCCGTGCTCGATGAAAAACTGTGCCCGGTTCCGGGACGTTCCCAGGGTTTCCGCTACCCGCTGATCCAGACGCATGGGAAATTTTGAAAGATTATATCCGGGATTTCATGAATTCCTTGAGCTTTTCGGCCAGTTCGGGGCGTTCGAGGGCGTAGTCGATGGTCGCCTTGAGGAATCCGAACTTGTCGCCGGTATCGTACCGCTTCCCCTCGATTTCGTAGCCGTAGATGTCCCGGTCCCTGAGCATTTCCACGAACCCGTCGGCAAGCCGGCGCTCGCCTCCCGTACTGTTTCCGGCGACTTTGACATAGTCGAAAATATCCGAGGTGAGGACGTATTTTCCCACGGCGCCGAGCCGGGATTCCGTTTCGGACGGCTCCGGCTTTTCGAGGAATTTTTCCACCCGGTGGGTACGGCCGTCGGAATAGCTGGACTCGATGATCCCGTAGCTGGAAACCCGGCTGTCGGAAACCCGCTCGATGCAGATAATCGGGGACTGCTTGCGGTAAAACGCGTCGATCAGCTGTTTGGATGCCGGGACGTCGTGCATCACGATATCGTCCCCGAACAGGAGCAGAAACGGCTCGTCCCCGAGAAAACGCTGGGCGTACAGGAGCGCATCCCCGTCACCTCGCGGCAACGGCTGGCGGACGTAGGCGATGTTCGCGAGCGAGGAAACGTGCTCGACCTGGGCCAATTCCTGGGTTTTTCCCTTCTCCACGAGCGTCTGTTCGAGTTCGAACGACTTGTCGAAGTGGTCCTCGATGCTGCGCTTCCCCCGTCCCGTAACGATGATGATGTCGAGGATGCCCGAATCGACCGCTTCTTCTACCAGGTATTGGATGACGGGTTTGTCAACGATGGGAAGCATTTCCTTGGGCTGGGCTTTGGTGGCGGGAAGGAAGCGGGTTCCGTATCCGGCGGCGAGAATGACGCACTTGGTGATTTTTTTCATGGGAAACCGGTAAAAATATCGACCGCCAGTATAGGGAAAATACGGGAAAATTCAAATCTACCGGGCTCTTTTGCGTCCATTGGAAAATTCCCAATGGACGCAAAAGAGCCATCTACCGGCGTTTTGGGGATTTCGGCAGGGCGCAGGTTTCGAGATGGCGCCAAGTGTACGCGGTGGCGCCGAGCATGACGGCGAGCCCGAAGATGCGAACCTCGTACCCCAGGAACGGCAATCCCGCGAACAGGCTCGAGAGCCCGAGGTACGAGGCGACGGTGATGCTGCAGGCGGGGCAGCCGGTGACGACGACCGACAGGAACGACCCCGCCGCGCCGAAAGCGCCGCTTTTCCCGCTGTGGGCCGCATGGGAGAAATATCCGATCTTGTACACGGTAAGGCCGAAAAACAATCCCCCGAGCACGACCGTGGCTCCGCTTACCGCGAGTTCGACCCAGAGCACGCGCTCCCCGAGATTGTTCCGGATGAGCTCCGCGTTGACGAAGTGATAGACGAATGCGGACAGCAGGCTTCCGGCCAGGGCGAACGATATCCAGAATACCGGGGAAACGAGGACGTTTCGGAGTTTTGACGAAATCATGGGACAGGGTTGTATCCAATAGGAATCGGGAAACCAATTCCTATTGGGTATAAGCGGGAGTATACCGGAAACCGTCGCGAATTCAATGCCCCGGAGATTTTGCCTACCCGGTCGGTTCCGGCTCCTTCCTGCGGAACAGCGAGATGCAGAACCCGATGCCGGCGCAGGCGATCCCGATGATGCCGAGCGCGACGGAGTCCGACGGGGATTGCGGCTTCTGGTACGCCGGAGCGATGGGCGCGACCTTGTCGGCCGGGGCTTTCGGAGCGGCCGGGGCTTTGCTGGTGGTCGTGGTTTTCTTGACGGTAGTCGTCTTTGTAGAGGGAGCCTTGGGCTTGGCGGGAGCTTTGGTGAGGGTGATTTTTTTGGGAACCTTGTTGGCGGCCGGCTTCGGGGCCGGAGCCTTGAGGTTGGAGATATCGGAAGCCACGGTGACGTCGGTTTTTTTGGACTTGGCGGATTTTTGAGTGGCGGGCTTTTGGGACGCTGGTGGGGATTTCTCCGCTTTGGATTGCGAACCCGCGGCGGTTTTCGGGAGTTCGACGAACGGGGAAATCTGGAAACTCCGGGTCTTGAACGGGAGGATTCCCGCGGAATCGAGGAGCGTCAGCCCGACGGTGCCTCCCGATCCGCCGAGCGCCACCGCCCGGGGATTGCATCCGTCGAGCGTTTGCGCGGTTCCCCAGGCCGGAGTCATCTGCCAACGGCACATTTCGAATTTTTCCTGGACGACATGGACGACGTTTACCGGGCAATTCGCCGTTTTGCAGGATCACTGGGCCGTGACCCCGGATTGGAAGACGATGGTGGGGTCGGGAAGGACGCGGATCGGGGAAATTCAGGTGGGCGTCGGGGATGAACCGGACGTGGCGGACGATGACGAGCTTGCCGTGGCAACCGAGGGGGAAGCGCCTCCTGCGGAAGAAGTCGAAGGACTCGGCGGCGGCGCGGCGGCATTGTGGATATATTTCCCGTCGTACCCGTCGAACGACTGGGTGAACGTGAGCGGCAGGACCGGAACGCCGGAAAGGCTGGTCAGCCCGAATCCCGAGAGGGTTTTGAGCCGGAGGTCGCTGGCCGTGGTGTTCGAGATTTTCAATGCCGTATGCGCGAGGTTTTGCTCGATGAGTTCGATCAGGAGCGTCGAGCCGGAATACTCCATATGCCTCACCACGCCGGAGGAAGTCTCGATCTGATGGTCCGCGAGACCTCCGCTTGCGGAGTATATGATGAATTTCTCGGTCTGGAGAGCTCCGGAAAGCATGCCGGAGTATGTGACGGCCAGCCGGTCGATTTTGCCGTTGTCGTCGGTATCGTAGAGGAAAAGTCCCAACGGGATAGGGATCGTCATGTCGGGAAGCGTGGCTCAGGAACCGGTAGAGCCGGTCGAAGACGCGTCGATTGGGCTTGCGCCGGATCCCGAAAGGACGGCACCGGACTGCGACGCGTCTGCGACGTCTCAGGTTGCCGGACTGGATCCGGACCCGGAAATATCCGCTCAAGACTGGGTGAAATCCGATCCCGATTCCGTGAGGTTCGCCCCGCTGGAAGTTGCAACGGTTCCCGTACCGTCTCCGAGCTCGACGGTGATTCATTCCCCGAGGGAAACGGAACCCGTGAGCGACGGCGGAACGGCCGTATCCGATCCGGTGGAGGTCCCTCCGATATTTTCGAGCGAAGATCCGGAAGACGACCCGGCAACGGCACCGCTGGCCGTTTCGGAACCTGAGCCGGTGGACGAACCAACCGTGGCACCCGTCGAAGTATCGGCAATCGCCCCGGTCTGAGTCTCAGAAATCGCGCCCGTAAGGGTGGCGCCCGTTTGTGCGGGAACGGGTGGAACGGGGGGTACGGGGGTTTCCGGCAATGGCTCGACCGGAGGCGACTCCGGTTCTATTGGCACGGTTTCCGGAGGGACGGTTTCCACCGTCGTCTCCTCGATGGTCGTTTCCACCTGGCAATTCGGGGTTTGTACCTCCCATTCGATCGGAATATCCTTGAAAGACGTCACGTATTCGATCTGATGCAGCACATTTCCCCCGGCATCGAGGATTTCCACCGTTTCGCTCGTATTGTTCAGGGTGATTTTCGACTCGGTACGCATGACTTTGCGATGGGCGCCGGATTCGAGGATCCCTTCGGCGAACGTGTACGTTTTCTTGGACGCGTCGCGCAGGGAGACTCCCCGCAAGTCGATCGCGGCACACGAATCGTTATAGAGTTCGATATATTCCAAATTCGCGTCGTCGGCCGTGTTCGGGAGAACGCCGAATATCACCAACGCGCTTGCTACGGCGGTGCCGGCAAGGAAGAGCAAAGCTATGCCCCAAAAATACAAGGTTTTTTGCATGGGGCATTTGTACTTTTTGCGGGAAAGAAAAAAAAGAAAATGTTGGGAAAAACGGGGGAGGCGCTATGTAATGGGGGCGCAACCTCAACGAAACATTTTGAAAATTTCCGACATGGATATTTTTTGTTTTTCAACCAATTCCCGTTGGGTATAACCACCGCGAAACGACGTTCGAGGAAGCCCCGATTAAAATTCGTTTTACGGGCAAATGATGACGTATGACTACGCCCTCTCCGCTTCCCATTCCCCCAAGTTCCGCTCCGCCGCGTCGAAATTGAGCCCGATAAGGAACACTTCCTTCCCCGCCCCCTCGTATTTCTCGGAGTACTTCCGGTCCCGGATCTGATCGAGCGCTTTCTTCCCGCTCGCTTCCACCTTGAGCTCTATGACATAGGCGTACTTCCCGTATGTCAGCGCGAAATCTATCCGGCCCCGGTTGGTGAAGTCCTCGGCCACGAACCCTATCCCCGCGTACGCCATGAAGGCATAGAGGACGCTCCCGTAGAATCCCTCGTACTTGCTGATGTCGTTGTTCGTATAGTTCGAGTACGGTATCCCGGCGAAAATCTCCCTGACGATGGCGACGTAGCCTTCCACGTCGCCGGTCGAGAGCGAACGGAGGAGCCTTTTGTGCTTGTCGAGCTTGAAGCCGTAGTCGGTAAACCGGAGATATTCCCCTACGAGATAGCCGTTGAGGCTGCTGCGCACTTCCCGGTTCGGGATCCCGAGGGTGTACAGCGGCTCGTCCCCGAGCATCTGGATGCTTTTGATCGTGAGGTACCCCGTCTGGAACAGGAGCGTCCCCAGATCGATCCGGTCCACGTCGAAGCTGTCGAGGATCTCGCCCCCGACCTCGAGGTTCTCCAGGTCCGTAAGCTGGAAGTCTTCCCCCCGCCGGTTCATGAGCTTCATGAGGAACGTCGGGGTCGCGGAGGAAAACCAGTAGTTGCCGTACGCTTTCTTGGAGAAGAAATTCAGGAGCCCGAACGGGTTGTAGACCGTTTCCGACACGTCTCAGAAGCTGTACCCGTTGTAGTACGCTTTCATCTTCTCCATGTCGACCCCGTCGAGGTACCCTTCCGGTCAGAAATTTTCCAGGATCTCGGGGAGGGTGTAGCCGCATATGGCGTTGTACCGCTTGTCCAGCGTGAGGTCTTCCAGGCTGTTGAGCCCGCTGAAAAGGGATACCTTGGAGAACTTCGTGACCCCCGTGAGCAGGACGAACTTGAGATATTCGTCGGCCCCCTTGATGACCGAGTAGAAGCCCTTGAGCTCGTCGCGGATGCCGGCGCCCGTTTCGGGCGATTCTATCTTGTCGAGGATCGGCTTGTCGTACTCGTCGACGAGGACGACGACCTTGCTGCCGGTTTTCTCGGAAACCTTCACGATGAGCTCGCGGAAGCGGTCGGCGATGTTTTCGGCTTCCAGTGCGATCCCGTGTTTTTCCGCATGCGTTTTCAGTATGTTCCGGAGGCTCCTTTTCAGGTATTCCCTATCGTCGCAAAAGCCGTCCCCGAACACGATGCTGATCACCGGATACTTCGTCTCCCAGTCCCATTTGTCGTGGATATAGAGCCCTTCGAAAAGGTCTTTTTTTCCTTCGAACAGGCATTTGATAGTGTCGCACAACAGGGATTTTCCGAAGCGGCGGGGACGCGAGAGGAAATAGGGGGTTTTCACCCCGGTGCGTATGAGGCGGAGAATATACGGGGTCTTGTCGATATAGACGGCGTTCTCTCACTTTTCCCGTATGGCTTCGAACGACTGTTTCCCGATGGGGAGCTG
>CAIVSN010000060.1 GCA_903908595.1 uncultured bacterium | reverse complement strand
TTTTAACTTGACACCACCTCATTCAGGGTAAATCATTATCACATCCCTTAGTAGAGGGTAAGACTGAACTGATTTTTCGA
This sequence comes from uncultured bacterium, assembly GCA_903908595.1. Classification (GTDB taxonomy): domain Bacteria; phylum Patescibacteriota; class Gracilibacteria; order BD1-5; family UBA2023; genus CAIVSN01. The sequence continues at coordinate 34,791 of CAIVSN010000060.1, read as the reverse complement.
ATATGTTTCGCAAAGTAGGTGTCAGGTTAAAACCCATTTAATGCTATTTTCCAACCCCGCAAGCCTGATATTCTCAAGAAGCCGGGGAAGCTGTCTCTTTCTCCATGCAAAGGTCTTGGATATCAGCCCGAGATTCAGCCTATCGGGCATTTTCATCCCGATTCTTGCTTCGCAAAAATATTTGGATTTGACGTGTCTCGCCAAAATCCGAAACGCGTTGCCTAAGGGCGGATAATCCAATACAATGATCCTGTCTATGCCATGCATGGATTTGACAATGGAACAACTGGGTCATTCTATAATCCAGTTCGGCATTCCGATGGCTTCTTTTTGGAGTTTTCCGTAGTCGGCATTTTCCGTCCAGTCCGGATTCCAGAGCAAATCGTCCAAGTGGACGACCGGGATTCCCAAACGTTCCCCGAGCCGTTTGGCGATGGTGGATTTGCCGGATCAGGCGGGGCCGGTGACATAGATTCTCATAAAGGAAGCGGGTGTGCGAATGGGGTCGTATATGACGGTGTACTGACTCAGGATAATCGTTTTCCCGTATTTTCAAACGATGTTGGAAATACGGGGGAATTTTCGCGAGGCGATATCGGCGTTTCCAAAAGGCAATCCGACGTGGCTTTGGTGAAAAATGAGGCCCTGGAGGCAATACCGTGACACGAACCCCCTACGAATACCCGAATCCTCCTATCAAACGAGAAATTCAACCTTCCAGCGAATATGAATCGTACCCCATTCCGTTTGCCATCCGGCTCATCAGGACCGATTCCTCTCAGAACGGACATGCGAATGCTATGGATTTTTCCTTTGGGAACGGAAGGTACCGGTCCTTGAGATACCCCTGCAGCCTATGATAGGGGAACGAAATGCTTCACGGCAGGTGCCAAAGCTCGTAGGACGGGTACGATCGCATGTCGATCACGAGGTGGTTTCCGTTGCGGAGATCGTCCAAGGTTGCCGTTTTCGAATCTCAGAGAGCGGGAGATGCCTCGACTCGCGTATCTCCGGTTTCAAATAACGCCGGGCATTTCTCCCGAATGTAGCCCACGTATGGCTCGACCCGGTCACAGGCGACGAATACCGCGTTCTTTCCCCTGAGGCTTGTCGGATCGAGCGACCGGAGATAGGATTTCATCCCATGGAAAACGGCTCCGGTAGTCGGTCAGACGAGCATTCCGCACTTTCGGACGAGGATGAGCATTCCGTCGATGGCGTCCAGATCGCGTACCGGTACGAAGTCCTCGTAGCAATCCTTCCGAAACAGTCCCACTTCCTCCATTTCTCTGCCGCTCCGGATCCCGGGGATATATGATCCGCTTTCGGCGATTATGCCCACGCTCCGCATGCCGGATCGCTTTTCGAGAAAATATTCCACGATTCCCCGGCTCGTTCCCGTGGTTCAGAGTCAGGCAAAGAAATAATCCGGGGAACCGATGTCCCCGTCGATTTCCCGCGCCGTCGTGTCGTGATGGATTTGAGGGTTTGCGGCATTCGTGTACTGATCCGTCCAATGGTACTTTCACGGTTGGTTTTCCATGATTTTCCGAATCGTTCAGAACGGCGAATTGGGATCGTGGGGATCCGGGCATTCGGATCCGGGAGGCAGACTCTCGATTTCCACTCAGATAATTCGCAAAACGTCGGCCACTTCGCGTAACTTGATGCGATTCGTAACCGTCAGGAATTTTTTGCCCGAGAGGCTCGCGAGGACTCACAGGGCTTTCGCGGTATTGCCGCTCGACGATTCGATCAGGTCTTTTCCCCCGCTTTCCGCCAGCAGTCAGAGAGCCGTCCGATCCTTCACTGATCAGAACGGGTTCAGGTACTCGAGCTTGGCGTATATCCGGAGCCCTTCGATGCCGTGAACCGTTTCCGGGATACGAAGGAGCGGCGTATTTCAGATATGCTGAACTATGGATTCGAGAATCATGATATCGCGAGATTGTGGATTGTTCTGAACTCGTCGAGCACTCCGGACGCTTGGGCGGCATCCTGGGGGAAATCCTTCAATTCCACCTCGAAATACGCGAGGAGGCTGCCGAAGGATTTTTTGTCCGTTTCCTTTGCCTTCCGATAGTTCGGGTGGATCGAGACGTGCACGAATTTCGAATCCGGAAGGTCTCGGGCGATGATCGACGTGAGGTTCCTCACGGTTTCCACTCCGGTCAGCGGATCGCAATAGAACGCGCATTCGAGGTTTTCCGATGCCATGAAGCTCCAGATGGCAGCGGAATCTCGGATATCGAGCACGCTGGGGTCGGGCCTCGTTACGAGATAGGCCGATCAGAGCGTTTCGGCGACGACCTTCCGTTTTTGGCTTTTCAACCGGTTCGAAACCGTCCCCAGATAGGTTCCGGGAGCGTCGGTTCATGCTTCGCGTCAATCCGTGAGTCAGGCAAAGAGTGTCATATTACAAAAAATTATCGGGAAATACGGCATGGCCCCACTGAAAAAATCGGGATTTTTTGGGGTGGGAGAGGCTTTCCGTTTCGTAAAAGTCCATATGGTACGCCCCGATATCCGGGAAAACGACGATATCCCCTATCTCCGCTTCCCGGTCGAATCGGACCTTGCGACAGAAAAACATATCACTCTCCAGGCAGAGGTTTCCCAACAGCGAATACGAATGGCCGGATCAATCCACTTCATGGCCGGCTCAATCCCCTCCTCCGAACAGGAACGGATCCGTCGGGAGTTCCTCTTCCCGCATTCCGAGGGAAAAGGAGTTCGAGTCGAGCACGATCGAAGTGTCGAGACGGTCTTTTCGCACCGATATGACGCTGGTGGCGACGTATCAGGCATCCCGCAGGAGGCTCCTTCCCGGCTCGATCCAGAGCCCCATGGCGTTTTCCTCCAAAAACTTGCCTATGGAAACGCCGTGTGCCCCCGGATCTCAAAGGAATCTTTCCAGGAAATCGGCTCAAATCGGCCCGTCGTCCTGGGGATACATGCGGGATCCGAGGTGAAACCGATGGCACGATTCGTTTTTTACGCTCGTGTCGTCCCGGTACCGTACGCCATATCCGCCTCAAATATCGACAATGCCCGGTGAAAAGCCCGATTTTTTCAAGAGTTTGATATACTCGAACGATTCCCAAAACGCCGCCTTCCTGACCTCCAAATCGCGAGTATCGATATGGAACGAATATCCGACGACCTCCAATTTCTCCCTGTTTTCTTCGAGAATGTCCAATGACGTTTCCCAGTGTTCCCGGAGGACTCAGAACCGCGTGGATCTCGCCCCTTCGAATCAGGAGAGGCGCACGAGTATTTTTTGCATCCTGCCCGGAGGAACCATAATGGGAAGCCGTTGGAGCTCGGAGATTCCGTCGATGGCAATCGTCGCGCCCACATCAATGCAGAGCTCGAGAAATCCCTGGTTTTTCGGACCGTTGGCGGTAATTTCGTCACCGCCGTATCATGCCGACAGCGCTTTTTGGAGTTCTCCCCGGGATGAGACGTCCACTCTGCAGGCATGCCGCTTCCCTGCCGCGAGTATCGAGGGCGAGGCATTCGCCTTCATGACCGTATGGATTGCCGATGGAAACCTATAGCTTTTGAGCACGTTTTCGAAATCGAGGATATTCCGCTCGATTTGCGCCGGAATCACCACCCCTATCGATTCCGTATCTCAGGAGAGAATTCCCCGGATTTCATCGGGAATGGACGCTTTCGTTATTTTCATGAGGATGGGGATTCGGGTTCTTACGCATGGTTTTGATAACAGACGGAACAAGTGCCGGAAAGGAGAATCTGATGGCTTTGTAGGAAAAATCACTGTTTCCTCGCAAGGTATCCGAGCGAATTGCAAATGAATCCGGCGTCAAAACGAAATATCGCATGGCATTTCCCGCATTCGAAATGTTCGTGATGGGAATCCGTAGCAATCTCGTAATACTCTCACCGATCCCCGAAGCTGAGCTTCCGAAGCAATCCCATTTCGGCAAAAAGCTGAACCGTGCGAAAAACGCTCGCCCTGCCGGTATTTGGAAACATGGCGAGGAGATCTTTGACCCGAAAGAGACGGAGGCCAGACATGCCCTCGAATATGGCCTTCCTTTCCGGCGTCACGCTTTTGCCATGCGATTTGAGCAAGCGTTCGATATCCATATCCATAATTGAGACTTAGTATCATTTATCGGAGCAAATATAGTCAGAAAGCTCGTTCCTGTCAAATTAAAAATTTCAGGGCAAGAAAAAAATGTACGAGAAGTTCGCGCCTTGCAGTGCCCCCCTACGCCTCCGATATCGTACCCGCATCGATCACGAACCGGTATCGGACGTCGGACCTGAGCACCCGTTCGAATGCCTCGTCGATGGAGTCCGCGGAGATGATTTCTATTTCTGGGGCGATGCCGTGTTCCGCGCAGAAATCGAGCATTTCCTGGGTCTCCCGGATACCGCCGATGAGCGATCCGGCAAACGACTTCCGCTGCATGATAAGCGAGAACACGCTGATGGAAAGCGCGTCGGACGGGGCGCCGACGTTGACCATCGTACCATTCACGTCGAGGAGCGACAGGTACGCGTCGAGATCGATCTTCGCGCTCACGGTATTGAGGATGAAATCAAAAGTGCCGGCAAGGTTTCCGAAGGTTTCCGCTTCGCTCGTCGCGTAGTAATGGTCGGCCCCGAAAAGCATCCCGTCGTCTTTTTTCTTCATGGAATGCGAAAGCACGGTCACTTCCGCCCCCATCGCGTGGGCGAATTTCACGGCCATGTGCCCGAGCCCACCGAGCCCGACCACGGCTACTTTCTTGCCGGGCCCGACGTTCCAGTGCCGGAGCGGCGAATACGTCGTGATGCCGGCGCAGAGCAGCGGTGCCGCGACGTCAAGCCCGATGCTCTCGGGAATGTGGAGCGCGAAATCCTCGGTAACGACGATGTGGGTGGAGTACCCGCCCTGGGTAATTTTCCCGTCTTTTCCCATGCCCCCGTACGTATAGACGGCGCCTTTGCAGTACTGCTCCTCGTCGTCGTGGCAGTGCCCGCACTCCCGGCAGGAATCGACCAGGCACCCTATGCCCGCCCGGTCGCCAATGGCAAAATTGCCGACTTCGGAACCCACGGCGGTGACGATGCCGGCAATCTCGTGCCCCGGCACCATCGGATAGCGCGCCTGGCCCCATTCGTTGCGGGCGCTATGGATGTCGGAATGGCAGATTCCGGCGTATTTGATTTCGATCAGGATATCCTTGGGCCCGAGGTCGCGACGTTCGATCGCGATGGTCTGGAACGAATCGGTCGGGCCAAAAACGGCCCGTGCGTTTGCGGTAATCATGGTTGGGTTTGGGTAAAAATAGGTACTGCGGATATTTCCGCGACAGTATACCCGGTCGGGGCGCTTAAGGTCAAGTCGGATTTTGAAAAAACGAATGGGGCGACACACACCCCCCATTTCCATTTGCTTTTCCCGAAAGACAGTCCTACAATGTCCCCGTATCGTATCCCTCACTTCACGCATATGCAACCCCTGCCGAAGGCCTACGGGCAATATCTCGCGGCATTCGTCGCGTTCTCGGCGACCGCGCTCGCCGCCTTCATGGCCGTCGGAAGCGGCCAGATGCTGCATTCCACCCCGTATGCTTCCATCGACGCGGCGGCCGACGCCAGGCTCTCGAGCCTCACGGCGGGCCAAGGCGCGCCGATCCTCGACGGGGTCGTCACGAAGGTCAGGGCGAAGGCGGCGGAGAAGGGCGGAAACCCGGTGAACGCCTCCCTCTACACGGCCTACGTCGACGCTTATCTCGCGAAGGTCGACAAGCTCGACAACGACATGCGTGCGGCGTACGGGAGCGAATACGCGTTCCTGTTCCAGTATATCTACCCGAGGGTATACGCGATCCGGACTCCGGCTACGGCAGCCAACGTAGCCACCGCCACCGTAGCCACCGCCACCGTAGCCACCGTAGCCACCGAGGCCACCGCCACCCCCCCTTCATGGATATGTAACTGAGACGGAAGCTGTCAGATGACTTGTGGAACGACCATCAAATCCGCATCGTGTCCCAGTACGGTACCATTTACGCCGAGGAGTGGCATTTCCTATAAGAGCACACAAACGGAAACCTGTAACATGGAAGGCATGTCATGCGTTTGCAATTACTCTGCTTCCGACAATTTTCCCCTCTGCCTAGTTTGATCCAACGAAGCCTCGTTGTACGACCAAAACCTGCCAATGCAATTCTTGGATCCCGTGGGAATCGGGAAAATCGTAAAAACCGTCGAGTATACGGTTCCAGCCAATATGGACCCTACTGAAATGGATAGGAGAAAAAAAGCGGTACAAGCAGAAATCGACGGATACGTCAAGGACCAATGATTGACTTTAAGCAGTGCGGTACACTGATTTGCCAATTGAAAAATCTGCACCCCGGGAACAACGCAGACCCTGTCGGCCATAGGGGGGGATTATTATAGTCCTGGTACGTGGGGTGGGAAAAGTTATGTCTACAGTAACGATTTCCTGTGCGTCGGATGAAATTATCTCGTACGTTCGCTTAACGACGAAAATTTTGATTATGAAAACAGGACTGTCAAGATTTCAAATTGATCGGTAGCCATAACGAATCGGACAATGAAAAATGATTCCAGCAATTCCAGCGCAATAACGTTATCCCCGCAAATCACGAACGAGAATTGAGTCTACAAGGTTACGTGAGTAAACGGGAGAAATTGCTCGATACAGTCCTCGGATTCGCTTACTGACAAAGAGAATTTCAGTGCGGATTTTACCATCCCAAGCAAATTTCTCGCCTCTAAAAGAATTGATCTGAAGTGTGGGGAATATTGAGAAAAAACGCTGGCCTATACGGGTGAATTCAGAGGCAAGATGATCTTCACGAATATCATATATTTTGTTTCCGGAACCGCGTGAACGGCAGGGGCTGCGTGAACGGCCGTGACCGCCGGGCCGCCGTAACCGACGGAACTTCTTGAATGGATTTTCAATAAGGAGCGGTACGTTGAGCATATGGAAAAGGCGGGGTAACGGCATCCCTGCCCGGCTTTCACGTGAAATCAAGTTATGAGTCCATTATATCCGGTCGGGGTACTTAAGGTCAAGCCGGATTTTGAAATGCCGAAATGGGACGATGAATCCCCCATTTCCATTTGCTTTTCCCACGAAACCATCCTACAATGTCCCGCGTATCGTATCCCTCACTTCACGCATATGCAACCCCTGCCAAAGGCCTACGGGCAATATCTCGCGGTATTCGTCGCGTTCTCTGCGACCGCGCTCGCCGCCTTCATGGCCGTCGGAAGCGGCCAGATGCTGCATTCCACCCCGTATTCTTCCATCGATGCCACAGCCGACGCCAAGCTCTCGAGCCTCACGGCGGGAAAGGGGGGCGGAATCCTCGACGGGCTCGTCGCGAAGGTCAGGACGAAAGCCGTAGACAAGGGCGGGAACCCCGTGAACGCCTCCCTCTACACGGCCCACGTCGACGCCTACCTCGCGAAGGTCGACAAACTCGACAACGACATGCGCGCGGCCTACGGGAACGAATACGCGTTCATTTTCCAATACATCTACCCGAGGGTGCACGCGATCCGGGTCCCGGCCGCCGGCGTAGGAGTGACGACCAGCAATGCGTCGACTCCGCCCGCAAGCGAATTTTCCCTCGTCGCAACGGCCCCGCGTACCATCAATGGTACCACGTACGATACTTATAGGATGTATATGCCGGCGAAATATTGATACAAGGTATGCGAATGCCACGATGGAACGAATCAAAACAGAAAATCGCCGGACGCGGCCGGGAATATCCTGATAGATCCCATCCTTGCGAACGGGGCGACAAAAGAAACGGCCGTATTGACCGTTACGTGCAACAAATGAGGAGCTAACGAGGCGATCATAAGCAATTTGCCGTACAAAACGCTCGCGGAAAGTCCGGTACTGACCCTTCCTGCGACGACCGCCGTTGTCACCGGAGCCGCAACCGCAGGGTCAAACGGAGGGTCAAACTGAGCGGCAACCGCAGGGTCAAACTGAGCCGTAACCGGAGACGCAAACGGAGCCGCCGCAGGGGCAAACGGAGCCGTAACCGGAGCGGTGTCTCCCGCGAAAAACTGCATTATCGCAAACGGTAGCCCCACATGGGCGTTAACGTCGAGCCGTCACCCTGACGGAAGGCAAATCGAACCACTGGATTGCGCGGGAACGATACAAAGCACTACCATGGCCATAGGGGAATCGACAAAGATACCAAATACGAATCCCAATGCCGACTGATTCATGGAATATGTCTGCCAATCCGATGGGGTGGCATCGAGAACGGAAAACGCCAAATGCGAAAGGAAAATTACCACCTACCGGAGTTGTCCTGTCACCGGAGTGGCTACCGGGCAAGGACAATCGGGCGCATGAATTGGAATACAGGGCAATATTATCGCCACGAACGTCAGATTTCAACTGCCCGCTGCGAATAACGGAGTCACGACGACGGCTCATCCGAAACAGGATTGAGATTATGCGAGCATCCCATCGTATTATGACATAAGCGCAGACTATGCCTGTTTGGACGGGGAATGGAAAATTCGCGGAGATTGGACCGTACGCGACACGAGGACCCAGGCGCAGATTTGCGAACAGAATCCTGACGCGACCGGATGCAAATGCACCATCGCCATTAGTCCCGGAAGCAACAAGGCTACTTTTTATTGGGGAAGTACGAACGGGGTTTACGGTTGCCAAAAAAGCTTCACTGCCGATCAGTTCGGATATGATTGAGTACGCATCGGCGCAACCAGGAAAATTTTTGACGACACGGGAAAATCGAGCGCGATATTGAAATGCAACACGAATGGCGAGCTTACCATTCTCCAGGATGACCCATTGACTATTTGCAAAACGACCAAATAGTCTCTATTCAAAAATACGTCGGTATAACCCAAATTATACCCAACCCCGCGTGCTCGTCGCCACGGGAGCGCGATTGTCATTTTCTTCGGTACGGACCGTGACGGGCAATCTTGGAAAATGATAATGCGCACCCGGTAACTCTCATGGGAAACATGCGGGCTCACGTAAATTTGGCCGAGAGGGCTTCCTCTCCCCCACGACAGACCCGCGCCCGCACGATTTTTTTGACTCCCGCCCATTGTGTGGAAAAATATACCGAAATGTTTTTCTCCCACCCTATGAATACGAAAAATTCCAGCAAAAACGGTCCATCCGAATGAGGTGAGGCTTTCGGTGGCTGATTCGAATTCATTCAAATCAATGGGGCGGAGTTCGATGAGTTCAAGAAAAGGGAAATTCTGGAATTGCAAAAACTTTTTCCCAAATGGTCCGATGTTTCCGAATACTCCGTCTCGGCTGATTTTAGCATGCTGCCCAGATGTTACGATGAAATGGAGAAACGACTGGGAAAGTATGAGTGAGATTCCGTCGAAATTCGATTCTACGACGAATCTGTCAGTTCAGGGGTGCTTCGCGTTCCACCGCACCTTGTTGACGGCAAAGTCAATTTCGATACCGATGACGTCATACCCGGGTGCAAGGCGGAACTTGCCGGCTGATGGAGGATTTCGTATCCCGATCTTATCGATGGCATCCATATCCGAAGGATGCTTCCCAAGGACGATATCTCCGACAGGGTAGGGAAAATTCTGTCTGAGTAAGCCTCCGAAAAATAATTCCGAGAAAATAGATTTCCTACAATTTCATCGATGAGTTTCTCATAGCATTAATGGGAAATTGTTTTTTCGAGGCTGCTAAACCGTAATATCCCGCTCACCAACCCCCCAAAACTCCCGTTTGAGATGATCGAACCGTACCGGTGACGGGTGTGCGACCCCGCTCGCGGAAGCGGTGGAATGTTCGTGATGAGCGAAAAATTCGTCACGGAACACCGGGGAATCATCCGGAATATCACCATTTACGGGCAGGAGGGCAATCAGGCCATGTGGAAGCTCTCCAAGATGAACCTCGCCATCCGCAATATCAATTCCCAGTTCTTGAGCTGGATTACGGAGGGGCGTTTTTGCGGGACAGCCACCCTGACCTCGAGGCCGAGTACGCCACGACCTATCCGAAGCCGACACGAAAAAAATCGCCGAATCCTACCATTCTTGGCGGAAGTACGGGGCGTATGAAAACGAGAAGGGATATTGCCACTCGGCGAGTCTCGCGGACATCGAGAGGCACGGTTTCGTGCTGACTCCGGGATGGTACGTGGGGATAATTGACGCGATAGACGACGGGATTCCCTTTGAGGTAAAGATGGGGGAACTGACGAAAAGGCTCGGGGAACAGATGGCGAGGGAGAAGGAATTGGACGAGGAAATCCGGAGACAGTTGAAGAAAATAGGGTTTGAAATCGAGCAGGCATTCCAAATCGAAGTATCGATACCTTCGAATTTCGAAAGACTGCGCAAAGTAAAATATAGAATTGACTATTTTACTTTAAACCAATAAAATAAAACACTGAAATCTATCTTTTACCTTATTCCAAAAAATGGAAATAGAAAAATTCAAAGCCGGAACTTGGAGGAACGGATTTAAATACAAGTATTTTCTTCCGGAAACTATCAATCGCCAATGGACTTTTTCGCATCCCCAGTTGCAGAAAAAAGTCGAATCCGCTTCTTTTCGCCTGTGAGAACTGAATTCGTTTTCCAAGTACGTTCCGAATATTGATCTATTTCTCCAATCGTATGTCATGAAAGAAGCGGTTACTTCGAGCCGCATCGAATGAACCAAAACGAATATCGAAGAGGCTTTTTCCAACGAATTCGACATTCGTCCGGAACATCGGGATGATTGGAGAGAAACCATCCAGTATCGGGAATCCTTGAATTTTGCCATTGCCGAACTCGAAAATATCCCCCTATCCAATCGCCTGGTTCGGTCCATTCACAAAATACTCCTATCCCACGTGCGGGGAAAAGACAAAAGCCCATGAGAATTCCGAACGAGTCAAAATTGGATCGGAGGAGCTACTCTTGCCGACGCGAGCTTCATTCCCCCGAGTCATGAACATGTCGAAGATCTTATGTCCGACCTCGAAAAATTCCTTCACAACGAAGATATTTTCATCCCTCATCTCATTCGGATAGCCATCGCGCATTACGAATTCGAAACAATCCATCCGTTTCTTGACGGAAACGGGAGAACCGGAAGGCTTATCATCCCGCTTTATCTCGTAAGCCAATGAATCCTCCATCGCCCGCTTCTGTACGTGTCTGATTTTTTCGAGAAAAACAAGGGGATATATTATGACAAGCTCACCTGGGTACGAGAAAAAAACGACATGCTAGGGTGGCTGATGTTTTTCTTGGAGGCCATCGAATCCACGGCTACCGAGGCCATCGAATCACTGAGGGAAATCATTGCCCTGAGGGAAACTATCTCGAAAAACGAAATCCCAAAACTCGGCAGGAAAGCCCAAAGTGGACATTTCCTTCTTGAAGCGCTGTTTCGGAGCCCCATCGTATCCGCCCGCTCCGTACAGGAAGATTCGTGACTTTCCCCAAAGGCTTCCAATGATCTTATCCGAGATTTCGTGTCGCTGGGAATCCTTGTCGAAATCACCGGAAACAAACGAAATCGTATCTTCGCGTTTCGGAAGTATCTGGATATCCTAAAGAAGTAAAATACGGCAGATGCGAAAACGATGTCGGACGGATGGCGCAGGGGAAATATCTCGATGTTTTTATCTTTTAATGGCTTCTGATTATGCCCAACGGGAATTGGTTTCCCGATTCCCGTTGGGCATATGAGTCAAAATGCTTCCATCGCGCTTTTTGAGAGTACGAAAATCCGGAAAGCGTGACATGGTGAGACGTGGTATTTTTCGGTGGTGGATATCGTAGGGGCACTGACGGATAGCCTTGCCCCCGAAGAAGCATTCCGGAAGGAGTGGAAAAGTTGCGAATCAGTTTAGAATCCAAGCAGTCAACTTTTGCGGAAAATTGACGGAAAAACTTACTGTAGCAGTACCTACTCCATACCGAATACGTATGCGGAAAAATGAGCTGGACCAGAAGAAAAACAGGCAGCAACGGAGGCAAAGAAAAAGTACGATGATACTCCATTTTTTATTGGGAATGTTAAAATGGAAAAATTATCGAGAGCGATTCAAAACTGATACGTTTTTTGAGAATCCGTTGACGTTCCAGCCTTCGATGAATGCGAACAAAAATTATCAAGTTCGTTCAATATGGAGGAATTCCAGGCTTTGATGGAGAAAATTGCCTCAAAAACAGACTCCGCAAAGAAAATTTCTCTCGGGAAAGACTTCATAAAAAGCGTCGACTCATTGGAAAATTCAGAATGGGATGCGATTAGCTACAATCGTGATTACGTTATGCGTTCCTCCCAAAAATTTGGTCAATTTGCATCCCTGAATTCTGTTTTGTTCCAATTTTGAAACGATCCGGCCAAATGGGAACTGTGAGAAAAAAATACGGAAATGATCATCGAAATATCCCGGATTTTAATCTCGCAAAAATCTACGATTCTCAAGGATGGGTCTAGGGAGATGGTGAAAAATCAACTCCGGAAGATCCACATGCTTACCTTGAAAAATCTGGAGTCAAAAGAAATCTTCAAAAAACTCTTTCCAAAACTGGAGACGCCTGTTTTCTCCAAAGAGATCATTCGAAACTATATTCTCGACGACGTGAACGGGGAGATATACCCAACGGGAATTGGCTTCCCGGTTTTTCCAGTCACATATCCGGACATCTTTCATTTTTTTCTTCGGTCACTTATTCCCGATAAGTTCCCGAAAGAAGAAAAATGAAACCTGTTCCGAATCTATGACCGTAAAACACCGAAAACCAATTCCCGTTGGGTATACATGGCGCAAAACTTGCCCCTTGGTACATGCGATGGAGCAATTTCGTCGATATCTCTACAACCGAAACGTGGAACCAAATGAACGGGATTGTCGCGCTTCATCTCTTCGCGGACGGAACCAAACCCGCTTGGCAAGACTTTGATCTTGTTATAATAAACGCCATAATGACGCGAGACTTTGTTTTTGAAAACGACCTATACCGTACGGTTTATAATTCGATATTTGACAACTATCCCGACAAAGATTTAATAAGAAAAGGATCTCAATTCCAGCATACCACTGTTTTTTGAAGCAAAGAAATGTACCTCGCTTCGTTTCTTGAGAAGGCATTTGTGGAGAGCTTGAAATAAGACGGTAAAAAATTGGGTATTCGCAATTCGTTCGGGAAGACATACTTCACAAGAGTTTTAATTTCCCCGAAATAAACTGTCAATTTAAAGTTAAAATGTCAGAAACTATCAGGCATAACGGATAAATCTGGGGACTAAATTTCTCTCTCCCCATTTTACCGGCACTCCCATCGAGAAGGACATCTACCCGGAACGTGTTCGGAGAATATATCGACGTCTACGATATCGCCCAGGCGGTCCGCGACGGCGCGACGGTACCGATTAGTTACGAGAGCCGACTGGTCAAAATCCGGGCGGATTCAGAGGCGTTCCCTCAGATAGACGCTTCCATCGACGAAATCCCCGACGCGACGCCCGAGCAGAAGGATAAAGCGAAGGAACGCCATGCCCAGATCGACGCCATCGTCCAGTCGATGTGGCTCACGGGATTCGACGTGCCGCCGCTCCATACCATGTACGTCGACAAAAAAATGGAAGGCGCCAATCTCATGCAGGCGATTGCCCGGGTCAACCGGGTGTACCGGGACAAGCCGGGCGGGCTCATCGTCGATTATATCGGCATCGGGCAGGATTTGCGCAAGGCCATGTCGGTCTACGTCGAAAGCGGTGGACGGGGCGAAGCGGTAGTCGATATCGCCGAAGTCGTCGCCGGGATGAAAACCAAATTCGAAATCGTCGCCCAGATGTTCCACGGGTTCGATTACCTTTCCTATTTCCGCGCGGAGACCGGGGAAAAACTCAAAGTCCTGCTCGGGGCCCAGAATTTCATACTGAGGAGCGAAGATTTGCAAAACCGGTTTTTGGCCGAAGTGACGGCGCTTTCCAAACTGTTCGTCATGTCGGTGCCGAGCGAGGCGGCGGAGCGGATCAAGGACCACGTGGCATTTTTCCAGGCCATCAAGGCCCGCATTGCCAAATTCTCGCCATCCGGCGGAAAAAGCCACGCCGAACTGGATACCGCCATCCGGCAAATCGTGGACGAGGCCCTGTCGAGCGACGGGGTGGTGGACCTATTCGAGGCCGCCGGCATCAGGGCCCCGTCCTTGGAAATCCTCTCGGAAGAATTTCTGCTCGAAGTGAAAAACATGGAGCACAAAAACCTTGCCTTCGAACTGCTCAAAAAGCTCCTGAACGAGGAAGTGAAAGTCCGAAAGCGCAAAAACATCGCGCAGGGAAAGAAATTCTCGGAAATGCTCGGCGCGGTTATCAAGCGGTACCATAACAACCAATTGGATACGGCGCAGATTATCGAAGAGCTCTCCCGGATCGCTCGGGACATGCGGTTGGAAGACCGGCGGGCCGAAGAAGTAGGACTGACGCCGGAAGAGTACGCTTTCTACTCCATCCTCTCGGAAAATTCGTCCACGCAGTTTCTCGAAGATCACAAGATGAAGGAACTTATCCATACGATCGTCGATATCATCCGCAAAAACGCCACGGTCGACTGGGACAAGCGCGACGACGTCAAAGCCCAACTCCGTTTGACAGTCAAAAAGGTGCTAATGCGGTACGGGTATCCGCCGGATCTCGCCAAGCTCGAAGCCGACCGGGTATTGGAACAGAGCGAATTGCTGGCGGAAGAGCTGACGGGAGGGGGATAGGCGGGGTGATGCTGCTTGGTAGGATGTATGTTTTTGGGCATGTCTGGATTTTATTCGAAATCCTCGAATTTTTTTTCGAGAAAATCCTTTTCCATTTCTTAAAAAGCCCTCAAAAGAGCCGAATTGTAGTATTTGTTGCTCGGAGAAAGATTTTTCCCGCATCCGCGAGAAACGTTTTCAGGGGGTATTTTTGCATTTTATCAGCAGAAAGTGATACGATGACGCAAGATATTACATATGCCATGCCTTTATGCTCATGAAACAAGAGTTTGACGCTACTGCCGAAGGAGTGTTGACTGACTACGATCAAAGAAAAGAACTTCGTTCTCTTCTTAAAAGCGTTGCCTTTGAGCCGCTGCTTCTCTCAAAGGCACTTTTTGGAGACTTGTCCCTGCATGCAACTTTTCTTGCTATTTTTAGAAAACTCCACGAAGAAATGGCGCATGGGTGAAAGGATGCGCTTGCCAAATCTCTGGAATCTATAACTCAACGGCAAATACGGAACCGACTCAGCAAAGGGACAGAGAATCAAAAGCTCACGAAGTCGAAAATAAAAGCCCTTCTCTTGGCTTTTGAACTTTTTGAAGATCTTTCTTGGAGATATGAGCAGGACGAATCAAAAAAACGGATTGCTTCATACCTCGTGACAAATGCGAACAAAGTGCATTCTATCGTGGGGAATACGGAAGCATCGAAACATATCGCCCGGGAAGATGGCGATTACGAAGAGCTTTCAAATCTTGCGCAATCACTCAGAGATCTTCAGGTATCCGATTTCTTTGCTCATACGATAAAAAGCATAGATGATATTCACGCGCTCTATCGGAACTACCGTCGGGGATCGATCATAGAAACGCCCTATGTTCGCGAGAAGATCGACGAAGTCATGGAATCGCTCGAAGGAGATATTCCACAACCGGTCATGCTCATCGGAGTTCACGGAGCGGGTAAAACCGAGCTGGCGCGACATATGGCGCGTACTCGATTCGGAGTTGAAGCAATCGAAATACCCGGAAGCGAAGATCTCGATAAACGCGATTTTGAGGGTCGTTACAAACTTGAAGCGGCCGACCTGGAAGGTTTTGTGAACTTCCTCCATGCTGCTGGTATCAGGCAGGTTACCCTTGCTGGCAAAGACCGAAAAATCGATTCCTGACTCGTGACGGAGATATCGACCAATCCACACCTCAGGGTCGAGTTGGAAAATGAGATTGCCCGGAATTTTGTCGAACGCGGAACCTCGAGCGAGAGCGAGAAAAAAGAAAAAATAGAACAGTGTCGCGAAGCGGTTCGTGCCATATATGAGAGTCCCGTAACCACAAAATTTGTTCTCGGTCGTATGGCGGAAGCCATGCGTGATGGAAAACCGTTCATCGTCGACGAAGCCAATGCCCTGAAACCAGCGGTTTGGCTCGCGCTCCACAGCTACTTGACTGCACGTCCGGGCGAAGAGGTACGTATCAATGGAGACATCATTGCTATCAAGAAATGATTTTGTTGGATACTTACGGGAAATCCAACGGATCAATATGCAAAAGGACGAAGCAAATTCGATATCGCGACCCTCAGTCGTATCCGCATGATCAACTACGATTACCTGCCAC
This sequence comes from uncultured bacterium, assembly GCA_903908595.1. Lineage (GTDB taxonomy): Bacteria > Patescibacteriota > Gracilibacteria > BD1-5 > UBA2023 > CAIVSN01. The sequence goes on along the minus strand of CAIVSN010000060.1, from coordinate 18,418 downwards.
AGGAGAAAGAGGATTCATGGGATGCCATTCTTAAAAAAGGCGATACGAGTGAAAAACTTCTCGACCAGAACCAGCTTTTTGCCACCATGCTCGTGAGCATGATGGATTCTCCTCTCGGACTCCTCCTTCCAAGCCAAGAAGGTGAGGATATACCACAAGGCATGCATGAGCTCCATAATCTCGCACGTCTCGCACGAGAGATCCAGACCCGTTTTCAGAAAATAAATCTCAAGTCGCCATTGCAAGATGTCTCTTGAAGCGAGCTCCCAACCAATATAAAAGAACACACGATCTCTCCGCGAGAGATATTTGAACATATCCTCCCATTTTGGAAAAAGAGCGGATTTTCACAGGACCTGAGCTATAGCCTCTATTTTCATTTTATCAGTGGGGTAGTTGATAAAAAAGAACAATTCGAGATCTATTTTCTCGCTCAGCAAGCAGGATTTTTCCAGTCGCCGGGATGGCCAAAGGCCATGGAACTTTCCCGTGATCAAAATGCCAGAAATACCCTCGATATCGGACGACTCGTATCCCGCAAAAATCTCGAAGAATACGAGAAAATAGAATTCACCTGAACTGCGAGCGGTATTTGGAAGCTCAAAAATGAATTCATTCCAAAGAAACGCTTTATCTCTGATCTCGCTCTCGCTAAGCTCCTCTCTGGAGCATCGCCAGAGATAGATTATGAGGCCTACGCAAAAACCAATGTCGATGTGAATAATGGCTTTCTCAAGGATTATGAGTCTCGGATTGGCTATATCAGAGAACAGATAGGGACGGTTATAGGGCAGATTACCAAGCTTCGTCCAAAATCAGTGGCAGAATTTAGCCGGATCATCGACCTGCTCGAACAGATTCGGTCTGGTTTCGCTCAAGTATCCGAGTATCTCGAAGGGCCTTTTCAAGAACATGTCCCCGCCATGGAAACCATACTCGATACTATCGGAGAACACATCGTGACGCTCTCGAACCAAGAGGATATTCAAGGAGAAGATAAAATCATGACCACCCTTACCTCTATTCAGGAAGCTATTTCCGGTAAGCTTTCGTAAATATGGTGAAAACCGTTCAGCTTCCATCCCGCATTCCAAGCACCCCAGAAGAGGGGAAGTTGAGTGATTCTCAAAACCCACATGTTGAATCGATACAACGAATCATCAAAACGACCGTTTGAAATATTGACGATGCCATTGAGGAAATGGAGAGGTGAAAGAAGGCGTTTTTGGCTGAGGAAAAGAAAAGAATGGACGAGAGAGAAAACCAGCGAAAAACAGAAGAAATAGCCGTTGCTTGTGAAGAATCAGGAGATGAATATCTCATATCTTTCGGCTCGCTCATTCGAAGTACGGGAAATATAAACGAGAAGGACTCAGGGAAAAACACCGCTCTTATGTGGGCATCCCTCAATGGTCACACGGAAATCGCCAAACTCCTTCTCGCTCGCCCAGAAATCCTCGCGAACGAGAAGGACTCGGGGGAAAACACCGCTCTTATGTGGGCATCCTTCAATAATAACGCAGAAATCGCCAAACTCCTGCTCGCTCGCCCAGAAATCCTCGTGAACGAGAAGGACTCAGGGGGGACCACAGCTCTATTATTGGCATCCCTCAATGGTCACACGGAAATCGCCAAACTCCTGCTCGCTCGCCCAGAAATCCTCGTGAACGAGAAGGACTCAGAGGAAAACACCACTCTTATGTGGGCATCCTTCAATAATAACCCAGAAATCGCCAAACTCCTTCTCGCTCGCCCAGAAATCCTCGTGAACGAGAAGAGTTCAAGTGGATTCACCGCTCTTATAGGGGCATCCCTCCGTGGAGAAACAGAAATCACGCAACTCCTTCTCGCCGATCCTCGCCTCGATCTTAGGGCTTACGATCAATGAAAAAAAGCTCTTGAGCAAACAAAAGCCCCAGAAATCAAAGCTCTCATCGAAGAAGCGATGAGAAAACGGGGAATCGAGTTTTAGAACGAATATTTATATTCATTTACAATCTTCCATGAAAAATACAAATCAGATTCCTTGAAAGGCTACGCCCATGTGAGATGCGCGGATTGCGTCGATCCAGTGAGTTATTGGAGATATCAATGGAAAAATTTCCAACGCTATTCAATATCTCGATGTACAAAAAAACGAGCTACTCGAAGATCGAATGAAGTTAGAGCAGATCGCCATTGCTTGTTTTGTTTCAAAAAATGATTGCATGCATAATTTCGGGGGACTGATTTATACGACCGGTGATGTCAATGCACGAGGACATGATAATCATACGGCTCTCACCATGGCTACGAATATGAATGAGGTGCGATTAGTGGAGCTCCTCCTGGCACGGCCAGAAATTCTTGTGAATGCTGAAGATTATTCACGACTTACGGCAATATGTCATGCCGCGCGAAATGGCAATATTGAAACCACCAAACTTCTTCTTGCTCATCCGGAGATTAATATTAATTACCAGGCCTGAGGATTATGAACTCCGCTTACACGGGCCATGTCCAAATCAAATGAAATAGTAAAACTCCTCCTCGCCGATCCTCGAACCGATCTATGAGCATACGGTCAATGAGAGAAACTTTTGGACTATTATTCTGACGATAGTGAAATGAAAGCTCTCATCGAAGCCAAAATGCGAGAGTAAAAAATAGCGTTTTAAATCTCAACTTCAACTTACCTTTCTTCCTTATGAATAACTCGGGTCAAAATCCAATCGACTCTCAGAATTTCTCTATATACCCAACGGGAATTGGTTTCCCGGTTTTTCCAGTCACGTATTCGGATATCTTTTATTTTTTTCTTCGGTCACATATTGCCGACAAACTCCCAAAAAAAGAAAAATAATATCCATTCCGAAGCTATCGCCACAAAATACCGAAAACCAAATTCGCTTAGGTATGCCATCAAATAACTCCCATGATCAAACAGGCCATGTCATTCTCTATCCAAAACCACGCTCCCGAGCTTTCCGATTCAGCCGTCAATCCGGGAGAGAAGAAGAAATACGCTCCGGAAGTTACCGCGCTTGCGAAAAAATACAAGCTCAAGAAGGCTTTTGTCGAGTCGAATCTGGAGCGGGTGGTAAAAACAGGACTCTATATCTCGGAGAATGAAAAGGACCGGTTCAGTCTCATGGGGCAGTTGCGGGAACTTTTTCAGGACAGTTCGGTGGAGTTTGTGCCAGCCTCGGGGTTCTGGTTCGAGCAGGGGAATGCAAAGAATGATTTTCAAATGCGGATCGGGCTCGATATCCATGAAGTGGAGCATCATATCGACGACCCCGAGAATGCTTTTTATCTTAAGAGGCTCTTGTTTTCGGGGTTTCATGAAGGCTCTCATTATTTGGATATGATCCGAAATCCGACCTCGAAAGAGCGTGAAAGAATAGCCCGAGCATACGCTTCGTATTTTGGGAAAAAACACGAAGTCAACAAGGATTTTTCGTTTATGACGGGATACTATCTCCATCGTCTCCACAATGCCGTGGATGACACTATCGTAAATGATATGGTGAGCGCAAAAACCATTTTTGGAACCGATAATTCTTATAAAAAATTTCCCCGTGAATTGTACGCGACCCAGTTATTTGCTTCATACAAAGAATCGAGTGCCGGCGATTACCTCATGGATCCAGAGAGCCAGAAATACGTATCGGTTAAGAAAGGCACGGGAACGCATGAATTACAGGATGGCGCTTGAGATCGGATCGATTACGCCAAGCATCGGTTTCCCGAGCAGTTTTCGTATTCGCTCCTCAGATCCCATATGATAGGAGACCAGGAGATAGCACGCGATGAAAGAGTGGAAAAAATTCTTGGACAGAGCGTTATCGCGAGCATTGGGGAATTGGAAAAAGAAATTGCCGAGAAACTCTTACCGGCAAAAAGCGTATTCGATGCTGAACAATATGCTTTTCTGGTCTCACTTTTCGATTTTATGAAGGAGAATCGCAAGCGGATCCTCCCAAAGGAATTTAACCCCCTAGCTACCAAAACGCCGACAGAAATGCTTACGCGGTTTCAGAAAACGGTCTTTCGGGATGGAAAACGTGTCACCTCTATCGCAAAGGCCGATAGGATCGATATCATGAGAACTTTTTTGGACCCAATATACCTGGGGCTTATTCTCTTGCAGATTTTGAAAGATGGGAAGATCACGGTTCCCGAGGTTCCACCGGAGGCATATGGGGAAGGAGAAGGTGGGGGCGGCTGATGGGAAGCGGGAAATACGGGAGAAGGAGAGGGGGAACGAGAAGAGGACGAAGCATCCGATACGGATGATCAAGAAGGCGAATGAGGGGAACGAAAGGCGAAGGGAGAGCCCAAGGATGCAAATAATCCTCCAAAAGAGACGGGCGAAGACGGAGAAAGCGATACGGAAAACGCTTGAGATAACATGGCAAAGTCAGGCGCACAAAAAACTCCCGATCTCGAAGCTCACAAGGAGATAATCAAAAAAATACTCGAGTCCCTCAAGAATGAGGACAAGGCTGAACAAGAAAAAAATGCTTCTGCCCGGGAGGCGAAAAAGGTAGCCAATAGAACACGGGAGGATATCGCGAAAATTATGGCAAATGAGCGTAATGATGCCATGAAAAAGCTTCTTGAAAAAGAAGGAAAGCATTTTTCCGAGGATCAAGTGGCCCACCTGCTTGCTCAATATGATGCGGTTTTTCAAGAGGCAAAGCCCTATATCGAGAGACTTGCGAAAATCTGGGAAGATCGAATCATTTCCATGATTGCCGAGCAGCAGGAAAAGATATTCGAGCATGTGCAGAAATCGGATGAGCTCGATATCGACAGGGCAGTCGATCGGATTTCGGATATCCTCTCCGGAGCCAATCCCGAAGAACTCTGGATATACCTTCGAGAGCAACTGGAAACGAAGTTTATCCTCCGTCCCAATATTCTCCGAGTTCGACTGATTCTCGATAACTCCAGAAGCATGAGTGACGGGAAGATAGAACAATGCGTCCTATTTTCGGTCATTCTCTCAAAATCACTCGAACGGCTTACGGACATGGTCAACGAGAAGCTTGGACTTCAGGGCGATGAATCATTTTTTGCGGATACGGAGATTTGGAAATTTGGAGGAGAATGAAACGCGAAAAGACTCAAAAAGTTCTCGAGTTCGCTTACGGCCACGGGAAATTCATTGTGACATACTTTTGTCGATAAAAATATCTTCGTTTCCAATCTCATTACGTCTATTGCGGAACTCGATGCCGCTGATGTTTCAACCTGCGATGCGGAAGTCTGGGGGGCTATCCGCGCCGATCTTGAGACCGATAAGGGCCTCGTGGGTCCCGCTCTTGACTCTGGAAACCTCATCGAGTGCGTTTTCGAAATTACCGATGGAGATACGGGGACTCCGGAAGTCAAGGACCATTGGAAAGCGCTTCAGAAAGAATTTCCCAAGCTTCGACTTGGCGCCATTCTTGTGGGAACTTCTGAAGTTTCCGGTACCTGGGAGGGGATTGGACATGCGGTACCAAATTCCGAGTGACTCCTGCATGCCATGGAAGAGAAAATACTCGGGGAAATTCAGGGTGGAGAGTTTTTCTCGCTTGAAATTGGATCATAATTTTTTCTTGCCAATCCAATTCCCGTTGGATATACCTTACTTCCAGCGAGTGAGTGGAAATGGGTATATACCAAATCGCGTCTCTATCTGGCGGGATTTCAGATATTCGATGACTTCCGGCAACTCCTTTGCTCTTGCCAACCCCCGCCTCCCCGCTATACTTTCCCCATAATCCCGCCCACCCCCCATGTCCAACCTCTCCCTCGTCACCATCCTCCAAACCCTCCCGGCCCTCATCGTCGGACTGACCTTCCACGAATTCTGCCACGCGTACGCCTCCTACCTCCTCGGGGACTCGACCGCCAAGGACATGGGCCGGGTATCGCTCAATCCGCTCAAGCACATCGACCCGCTCGGGTTCGCGTTCATCCTGCTCGCGGGATTCGGATGGGCGAAGCCGGTGGAATTCGACCGGCGCCGGCTCAAGAAGCATTCCGACGCCATCAAGATCGCGATGGCCGGACCCTTTGCCAACGCGTTCCTGGCCATCGTTTTGTCCGGGATTTTCGCCCTGGTCATGGCGAACGTGTCGCGGGCGACCGGCGTCCAATACAGGTTTTTCATAGAAATGCTGTACTATGGCATCCTCGTGAACTGGGGGCTCTTCGTCTTCAACATGCTGCCCATTCCGCCGCTCGACGGCTCGCACATTTTCCTGAGCAGCTATATGGACCATCCGGATTACGCGAAGATTTACCGGTACGGGACCGTGGCGCTTATCGTGATACTCATTTTGGAATCCCAATTCCAATGGAAAATCCTCCCGATCCGACCCGCGATAGAATTCCTGAGTGATTTTTTCCTCAGCATGTTCGGATACCGGTAGATTCGTAGGACCTTGGAAAAACGATGAAATCCGAAGTCAATTTCGAGCACCGTAGCGAGGAGCGGAAAAATTGACAAGGAGTTTGCGTTTTGCCGAGGTCCTAATCCTCCCCCTCAAACCCTCCCACTTCCCTCACGATCGTTTTCACCAATCTCCGATACGCGGGAATCGACACCCTCCCGTTCCGGAACCGCATCGGTTCGTCGGGCAAGAATATCCGTTCCGTCATCTCGTTCCGGATCTCGACGTAGTCGGCCTCGTGCTCGTGTCCCGCGGAAAAAATCTCCATTTCGACCTCGGGATTTTCCGCGCCTTTCTTGTGCTGGAGGACGTAGCCGCGAACCGGGCGGCCGAGGGATTTCGCGAGATGGGTCACGGTATTTTTGATACGGATTCCCGAGACCATGTATTCGTCGAAGACCCCGACGTTCCCGATGCCTTCGAATGCCGCTTGGATTCTTTTCAATTCCCGGCTCCGGTCGAGCGGGTGGCCGAACGGGTTCGGTCCGGGGTCGAATGACCTCCAGAGGGGGAAGGCAACCCCGTGCTTCCGGTAGAGCGCCCGGAGAATGGGGAGAAATACCCGGCCCGTCCGTTCGAGCAGGAGAATGCCGGCTACCCGGTCCCGGATCATTTCCCGGACGACCCGGTCGCTGTCGCGGACGAGGCGGTACCGGCCGACCATCGTTCCGAGGAGTGCCGTTTTCAAAGCAATCCGGTCTTCCATGCCGGACACTTCGGCTTCCCGGATATATTTCACGATGGCATTCCCGATGTTCATGGCGGCATGATGATGAAAATGTCCGGCAAGTCAATCTGAGTCTCTCAGCAAAAATAACTTGCACTTTCCCATCGTACGCATGAGCATCAGCCATCGTTGCCTCATACTTGTGGAGCCCCACTCCACTGCGTAAGAGTCGCCTTGCCTGATACTTCATGCATACGCGGCAAAGTTGCAACGTATTTTTGCTGAGAGACTCAGGGGAAAAATTCCCCGGCAAAGCGCCCGCCCGGAACCCGATTTCCCACGTTTTATCCATTGACATAGCATGGTTATTATTTACTATGAAAACGAATCGAAGCCTCGAAACGGAACCCCCGAAAAACGCGATTTTCTTGTCGATTTCTCCGCCCTCCGCTCAACGTATATGACTATATACCCAACGGTGAGCGAAACCGACTTCGAATTTCATCGTTTTTCAGGGGTTCCAAGAATGATGTCTCTCACAAATAATCCCCCCTTACGACCATGCCAAAGCTGCCCCCATTTTCCAACCCGTTCGCTTCCGTTCCGAACGCCCGTTCGGACATCCGTTCCTACCGCGCCGGAGCCCTTGCCGAATACACCCGAGACCGTGCTGTCCCGCTCCTCGCGGCCAACGCGCTCCGGCATCCGACGGGCGCCGCATACGCCTGGCGAATCGCTTCCATCCTCGAACTCGGCAAAATCCCGAACCTCGGACTGGATTCGCCGCTCTTCTTGGACCGCACGGCCATCGCGGACCGCATCAGGGAAATCGAAGGGTATCCGGAGCGGTACGGGTCGAATTTTCTGGACGTATACTACAACGAATTCGTTACCTACCAGAACGACGTCCAGAAGAAGTGGACGACCGAATCCATCATCGAGGAGGCTTTTCACGGGAAAATGATCCATGCCGGATCCATCTGCATCGGAAAAATCACCGTCGGCAAAACCGCCGCTGACAAAGTCACGTACCTCGTCGTCGGACACGACAAGAACCATTCCGGCGGACGGGCCACGACCGAAGACCACCGGAGCGTCATCGAGGCGCTCAAAGGGGAGGAATTCGACCGCGTGGTCTATTGGGTGGACACTCCCGGAGCCGATTCCGGAGCGCGGGCCAACGCCACGCACCAGGCCGCCTGCATGTCGGAGCTCATTACCGCGGTCGCCTCGCTCGGGAAGCCGAGCCTCACGGTGCTCGCCGGGGAAGGCGGGTCGGGAGGGGCGGAAGTGTTTTTTGGGACGGACCTGCGGGTGGCGCTCGCGAGGTCGTATTTTTCCACCATCCATCCGATCGGCCATTCCGCCATCGGGAACGGGGAGCATCCGCCGAAGGAAATCGCGTGGAAACTTCGCGTCGACGCGTTCCATCTCTCGGAGAGCGGGGTAGTGGACGCGGTTTCCAAACTCTCGGTCGACAAAAATACCGGAGATTTGAACCGGGGAGCCCAGCAAATGGCGAACGACCTCGCGGAACTGTTCGAGACGAGTTTCCGGGCCATCGGCCGGCAGGCGGATTTTGGGCAGCACCTGGTCGGGGGCGATGCCGAGACTTCCCGAAGGTTCTTGCGCGGGCTTACCCTCCGGGCGAAGACCGCCGGAATGCTCTCCGACCGTACCTGGAAAATCCGGAAGGTCGAAGAATCGCTCGAACTTGGGAAACGCTACGAAAACGACGAGATTTCTTCGGATTTCGTGCGGATGCTCCTCGACAAAGACCAGCATATGAAGGCGGATTTCGAAGCGCTGCGGACGGCGATCCTGGGATTTTTCATCCACGCGTTCGAGCGGGGGGACCTCACCAAGTTCAACGTCGTGGCCGGGGCGGAAACGCTGCTCAAACACATCAGCAAGCTCGGGGACTATTCGTTCATCGTCCCCGAAAAGGAACGCAACAACGCGGTCGGCTTCCTGAAAAGCGAATTGTACAACTACCAATTCCTGTTCGAGACCCTGAGCCTCCTGATCGATCCGGACCATTATGACCGGTTTTTCTCGGTGCACGGGAAATCGGACGATTCGGTCGTTTCCAAGGACAAGGGGCTGCATTACGAAAAACACCGCATCGATATTTTCCTCCGGCTCATTTTCGACGCTTCGGCGCCCCGGTACGTGTACATGGATTACGCCGCGTGGAAGCAGAACCGGTTCCAATGGCTCCGATCCATGCTCGATACCCGGCTCGACGAACTCGCGAAGCTGACGAAGGAATTCAAAAATGCCCACTATAGCCTTCCCGATACCATCGTCCCGCTCGCGCTCCTGCTTTTGGAGAAATTTTGCGAGGCGTCCATCGGGGACGAATACCTGCCGAACCTGCTTTCGAGCGAAGCGCTGCATATCGATTTCCACCAGAAATCCCAGTACGAGCTCATCCGGTATTACGAACAGGTGCGGACGGCCATTTTTCGGAAGGTCGGCAGCGCGGAATTGGAACGCAGGTTCTTCGAGAGTTTCGAGCCCGCGTACCCGAATTTCAAGCGATCGAGAATCACCGTGCTCCAGGACGCGGACAAACTCGAGAAGAGGCCGAATTCGGCGGTGAATTCCGGTTTCGGCCGGATGAAGGACGTAGAAGGGCTTTTCGGGGTGGTAATGCTCGATTTTTCCATCGTGGGCGGGGCGATAGACGGAGCGGCCGCCGCGAACATCGTCCGGCTCATCGACCAGTCCGCCGAGAGAAAAATCCCGGTGATCATGTTCCTCCAGTCGGCGGGAATGTTCGTGGACGCGGGTCCGGAATCCGTCTCTTCCATGCCGGCGATCAATTTTGCCATAGCGCGGTATTTCGAGAAGACGAAGGGGCTGCCGCAGTGCCGGATTTTTTCCGTGCCGTTCGGGGTGTGTACCGGCGGGACGATCGCGTCGTTCGCGCAGGCTCCGGGGGTCATCGTGCTTCCGTTCGGGCTTTCCGATATCCCGTTCGCGGGACGCATCGTCACGCCGGAACAGGTGCCCCTCGAATTCAGCATCGCGGATTTGCAAGTGGGGAAAGGCGTCATCCGGGACGTGGTCAGGAATCCGTTCCTTCCGGCCGAACAGGCGACCGAAATCTACGATACGCTCCGGCAATCCGGACTTCCCGATATCGTGGAGCCGACCCTGACGCTCCAGGAATACCTGAGGAAAATCCTCCATGCGGAAATCCCGGCGGAAGCCGAGACTTTTCTCTCCGTGGAGCGGGTTGCCAAGGATAAGAACGCGCTGTTTCGCAAATTCGGCCGGGTCGCGGTGCTCAACCGCGGGGTCATCGCGAACAAGGCGATGCAGGCGATGAAAAAACTGGGGATCGACTACCGGATGATGTTTACCGATGCCGACAAAAACCTTCCCTACGTCACCGATGCCACGGAGCACGGGAAAGGCCTGTGGATCAACGACTACATGATGAACGCTCACGCGATCATCCGGTCCATCAAGGATTCCGGCTGCGACGCGGTGTACCTCGGGTACGGGTTCTACTCGGAGCGCGACGACTTCATCGCGCTCTGCGAGACCCACGGTATCGTCGTCATCGGGCCGACTTCCGAAAACGTCGAGCTCATGGGCGACAAGATCAAGGCCCGCACGACGTTCAAGGACGTTTTGAAAAATATGGATATTCCCAACAAGCACGCGTTTTCTCCCGCGATGGGATCCGACGATATCCTCGGCAACGACGGCATCGTCCAGGACGAGGATATCGCCGTCCGCGTGGCGGAACAAATCGGCTTCCCGGTCATGATCAAGGCCGTGTACGGAGGGGGCGGAAAGGGAATCCGCAAAATATACTCCGTCGAAGAGCTCCGCAACAGCTTCGCGCTCATGTCCGAAGAAGCGCTCGTGAATTTTGGGAACTCGTCGATGTATTTGGAGAAGGCGTTGGAAAACCAGCGGCATATCGAAGTGCAGGTGTTCAGCGACATATTCGGCAAGTGCGTGCCGCTCGGGGTCCGGGATTGCACCACCCAGCGCAAACGGCAAAAATTCATCGAGGAAACCGGGGATCTCGGCGTTCCCGTGGCGCTCACGCAGGAATTGCAGTCGCTCTGCGCCTCCGTAGCCAGGGCCATCGGATACGTCGGGGCGGGAACCTTCGAGTTCCTCTACGACCCGGAATCCCAGAAATTCACGTTCATGGAGATGAATACCCGCATCCAGGTCGAGCACACGATCACCGAACGGCTGGTCCAAGAGGCATATGACGCGAAAATCAACCTCGTCGAACTCCAATTCATCCTCGCGTCCGGCCAATCGCATAGGATCATGGACGATGCCGAGAAGCTTCAGAAAAATCTCGAAAAGCACGGCGGCCACGCGATGGAAATCCGAATCTGCGCCGAGGACCCGACCCGGAATTTTACCGGCAAAGAAATGGCGGCCATCACGAGTTGGTCGATGGCATTGCCGAGGCCGCTCAAGAAAATCACCCGGTTCGAAACCTTCCTGACCCGCACCGGCAAAGGAAAAAACCATACTTCCAAGTACGACTCGATGATCGGGCAGCTCATCGTCTCCGGCAAGAACCGTGCCGAAACCATCCAGAACGCCATTGCCGCGCTGACCGCGCTCCAAATCGAAGGCATACCGACGAACAAGGAAATCGCGCTCCGCATCCTGAAAAGCGCGGATTTCCAGGAATTTGGCCTTCGCATCGATACGCTCGACAAGAAGCCGGCCCAATATTTCGAGGGACTGACGCCGTTCACCGGCAAGGTCGAATACATCTCCGCCATCAAGGAGGACATCGTGATCCTCGCGCCGGGAGAACTCGTCATCCGCACGAATCAGGCCACCAAGGTTTCCCGAGCGCCGGAAGCGGGAATGACCGTGGAAGGGGAGATTATGCTCGACTGCGACGGTAAGCTCGCGAGCCGGATTTTCGAGCTCGTGCTCGCTAAGAACAACACGCAGATTACGCCGGAAATGCTTCGTGGGGAGACCTTCTATCTCAAGAACGGGTCCGGGGAATCCGTGCCGTTCGAACCTGACACTAGGTATGCGGTCACGCGTTCGCTTGTTACCCCGAACCAGCAAATCGGACGCGGGCAGGCGGTATTCGTTATCCGGCCGACCGATGAAATGGTTTAGCGAATCGATTGGGAACGTATCCGGTTTCGGATTGCCGGAACCGGACGAGCCAAGGAAGCGCGTGGAGTTCTGCGGCGAAGGGATTTGGGAATCCGTCGGTTGCCGGTCGGGTTTTCCTGACGACGCGCTCGTGGTCTTGGACGAGAGGAACACCCTGTACGATTACGGGCTCAAGGATATCGACGCGTTCCGCAGATCGATCGGTACGAAAACGCTCGGGATCATTTGCAAAAAACTCTATACCCCGAGGGGCAGCGGGCAGCGCCGATGGGTAAATTCGCAGGACGGACGATCGAATTTTAACGCCAATATTTTCCTGGAGCTCGACCGCCCGGCACTCACCCCGGTACAGATTTTTTCCCTCCAGCAGAAAATATCGCTCGCCATCGTCCGCACCATCGAAGCATATGCGAAGAACGATCGGGTGGAAATTCGCTATCCGTTCCACTATGTCATGAACGGCGGAAAGATAGCGGGCCACCTCTTGCAATCGCGAAAAACGGCTACCGGCTCCATCCTCCGCATCGGCATTGGCATCAACAGCGATTTCGCTCCGGAACTCCCGAAGAACGATGACCTCGCGAAATGCCTGTACGGCGCTCCGGTTTCCCTCGGTTTGGAGCCGGACGATTGGCTCGGCCTGTACCTCCGGCTGAATTCCGATATCCGGGAGCATTTGGCCATGGATTCCTGCCATGAGGGCTACCGGGAACGCCTGTCGCCGAAGGTCGGGGACGCCGTGCGGATATTCGCGGACGACGGGTCTATCCGGATCGGTGCGCCGTTGGCGTATGCCCGGTTGGAAGAAGTCGCGGAGGACGGGAAATTGCGCTTGGACGACGGGCGGGACTATGGGGCGGAATATCACGTGCAGAAATCCCGGTAAAGCGCGAATTTCTCGCCGTTTTTCTCTCTGCCTTGATCTACCGTAGCACACTGAACGTTTCGCTTTGGTGTTCGAAATCGGATGCGGATTTCATTGTTTTGTAGGGGGGCTCTTCATTGACCTGAATTCATTCCATAAAGGAAATACGGGGTGTCAAATATCCGATTTATACCCAACAGGAATTGGTTTTCGGTATTTTACGGTTACAGATTCGGAACAGGTTTTATTTTTCTTCTTTCGGGAGCTTATCGGGAATAAGTGACCGGAGAAAAAAATAAAAGATGTCCGAATATGTGACTGGAAAAACCGGGAAACCAATTCCCGTTGGGTATACTCAAGCGACTTGGAATAATTTGCTGAGAGACTAAGAGTCGCTCGCTCCCGAATCCGAGGCAAACGTCGCATTCACGCTCTTCGCGGATGACATGGTTACGGCGCAGGTCGCGGAGGTTCCGCTGCAAGCGCCGGACCAACTCACGAAGGTGCTTCCGCTTGCTGGCGTTGCGGTCAGCGTTATCGCCACGTCTTTTTTCAAACCCAGGAACGTTACGGCATGGTATTTTCCCGCCGCGTATTCCGCATACGATTTCGGGTACGTAAGGGCCCGATCCCCACTGACAAATCCTGCCCCCGATCCATCGCTCGTGATAATGAGCAGGCCGGAAGTGTTGTTGTCAGGAACGAATACTGCTATGACGCTTTTTGCGGATGACATGGTCACCGTACAGGTTGGCGAAGACCCCGTGCAAGACCCTTGCCAGCTATGGAATTTGTATCCGGATTCGGGAATCGCCGTGAGCACGTAGGACGAATTTTTTAACACGTTAAAATTTGCGATTCCGGCTTTGCTGGCAATGATCACCCGATTCATGTCTCTCGGAGTTTCATTGTTGCCGCTTTTCGCGGCTATTTTTCCAGCGCTTTGGGTCATGATCGCGCCTTCGTCCAATTTTTCGGAATTATGCATTATCAAAAACGTTCCGTCCTTCGCTCGGGGCACGCTCACCCCGTGATTCTCGGTCGGACCGTACGTGATAAGTCCCAAAGTATGGGATACGCTATTCGGATCTGGAACGAACTTCGCGGTAACCTGCATGTTATCCGTTATCGTGGCAGTGCACGTCGATTGACCGGCACATCCCGTCGAGCCGTCGAGTCCCGTCCAGCTGTCGAATTTGTATCCGTTATCGGGATACGCTTGAAATTCCAATCGTGAACCGTATGCGAATTGCGCATCGAATGATCTGCTAAACGGGCTATCCTTATTATCTGAACAATTGGCGCCACATTCCCAAGAGCTCGTTTTTCCTTGGTCTCAGGTGCTCGGACCGGTTATCGTAAAACGTCCAAGCCCCGACCCCTTTCTCGCATAGGCAATAGTTTTTATGGTTCCCATCTGTCCGGAGACGGTTCCGGCTGCCGTTACAACGGTATCGGGAACGGTTGAGCCCGCGATATTCACGTCGACCGCAGTGCTCGCTCGGAGCTCGTACACCCTCGGGTATATGTATTGGAACAGGAATTCGTAATCGTTTCCCAAGCTGGATCTCGTGGTATTGTCCAACTGGTCGACTTTGGCGAGATAGGTATCCAAATAGGCGTTGTAGGCCGCGGCATTCCGGGGATTCCCGCCCTTTGCCTCCGCCCTCTGCTTCACCTTGAGGACCACCCCATCGAGCACCGTCTTACCCTGAGTGCCCGTCAGCTGGTCCAGCTTCTGATCCGCTGCGGCGATCCGGTTTTGGTAGGGGGTCGACCCGAAGTATCCTCCGGGAGACGAAAACGTCCCGTACGTTAGGAATGCCGTCAGCGCGAAAGCGCCCACCGTGGCGAGGACCGTGCTTCCCCGGGTTCCGTGGCCGATTTGGTTTTTCATATGCGAAAAAAAGGGACATAGGCGACAAAGGGGATGTGTCAGGCGAATTATAGGAGATGTGCCGGCGAGAAGCAAATTCAACTTTCTTTCACGGAAAACAACCCTGAAAATACTGAAATCTACATTCCCCGATTCTCCATACCGGGACTAGTTCTTGAGGCACCGGACGCTGTAGCCGTACGCGCGGTAAAAGTAGCCGACGGGGAAGACCTTGATAGGCGATACGTACAGGTAATAGCTGTAAATGGAGGTCGGGGAAGAGGTCCAATAGTATCCGACGCCGCCCTGGATATCGTATCAGGCATTCGAGTAATTGCGTTGCCCGGCAAGGCTGAGCTTGAGCTTGGATGCCACGCTGGTATTGTCCCACCATCCATCGCAGGCAATGGCCGGATCTATTGACGCCGCAGCGTCGCACCATTCCTTGATGGTCGGAACGTGGTATCCCGACGCGCACGGTCACCGCATCAAGGCCTGGTTCGGGGCGGTCTGCCCCGAATATATTCCGGCTCCGGTCGAAGTGGTCGCTCCTCCCCAAAGATTGTCGTTCCTCGTGGCAATCCAGTCATATGGGGAAATGTTGTTCTGGATGAAATTGGGATGACCGACGGTCGATGGCAGAGTTCACGCGACGGCGAGAACGCCCGTGCTAGTGCCTTTTGGCGAGATATCGTCGTTGCGTCCCCATTGATACATCCCACCGATGGAATCGCGGTAGGCGATGGCGCAGTCGGTTGCGGAACCACCGCAATTGGTAAGCGTAGCGCCGGTATAGGCCTTCGTGGCCCCGGCATTACAGGCGGCCCAAATCTGGCCATTGTCAAGCGTTATATCGGCCGTGTCACAGCCGGGATATGTCGAAAATCCCGTAGCTCCAGCCAAAGGCTTGACTCAAAGCTGATTGGAGACAATAGCAGTACCAAGGCCGACTATGGCAACCGACCCGCTCGTGGACATAAGGTTCGCTATACTGGAATTGGAAGCGATATCGGACTGGGTTCCATAGGCGGATCTGAGGGCCGTAACCATGGAAGTGATTCTTCCTTCGGAATCGTCGGCAGGAAGGCTTGACCCGGAAAATACGACCTTGGTCCGTGGGTTGTACGTCGTGGCATTCACGAGGGGCTTGCCGTTGAAGAGCAGGGTGCCGGAAAGGGCGTTGTTCTCGATGCGGAGGACTCCTCATAGGTCCGTACCGCTGTTGGTGATGATGCTGGGAATTGCGAGGACATAGTATTTGCCACCGGTAAAAGTCTTGGCGACGAGTCAACCGTAGGTACCCCGGATGTAGGCGATCGTGGGATTGCCGGCTTCCGCGGAAGCCACCGGGAGCACGGGATTTCCGGCAATCCGTTCGACGCCGCCCCTGTCGCCGTACGCCGTGGCGTTCGCCAGGTCGTTTTCATATTCTGCCTTGATTTGGTAGGCGGTGCCGAAGGCGAGGGAGGAATAGACGTATTCCGAATTCTTCAGGGGATCCACGGGTTTCTCGTTGATTCCGCCTCCGGGTATGGAGCCCTTGAAGTATTGCATGACAAGGGGGCCGACGGTGCCTTGGTCCCAGACGGTTCCCCCGAGGTAGGTGACGGCGAAGGAAGCGTCGGGGAGGGGGTATTTTCCAGCGGTGACGACCGAGAGGTCAAGGGATTTCATCGCTTGGGCGACGTCGCTTACCCGGGCGGAGTCGCGGGCTTTCGAAGAATATCCGCCGATGGAAAGGAAGCCGATGGTTCCGAGGATGGCGAGAATAGTGATTACCACGATAAGCTCGATTAGGGTAAAGCCTCGGTATTTGCGGGAGACGGGAGATTTCATAAGGAAAACATTAAAACAGTATCATATTAGGCTGCTTTTTGCGGAATTCAAGTTCAATATATCTGATAGGTCTATTTTACCTCTTCAAACCCGCCAGCTTTCACCGCCATTATGAAAATATAGCGCCCAAGGGGGTTTAACCTTTCCTCCCTTATGGTATTGTCGGAGCTCAGTTTGTTTGGGAAATCCAGTATTCTCACGAGCGAATACGTTTGGGATGTGCCATGGGTTCGGGAGTATTTCTCAAGTATGGCAGAATGGAATTCCCCTCGTCCTATAAGGAGGATTTGAGTGGGACGATACGAAACAAATCACCTTGAATAATTCACGGTATTCGATATAATTGACAAACGAAAAAACTATTTACCGCACTAAGCGCCCTACATGCCAAATTTCGATCGCCCTTCCGCCCCGTCCTTTCAAGGGAAAGCCGCCAGCTATTCTGGAAAAAATCCGGCAAAAACAGTTGCCGATACGACCGCTAGCGGGGTAGGGGCGATCATGCAGGATATTTCGCAGACCGTGGGCATCAACATGAGAGAGCTGATTGTGAACAAAATCAAGAGCCTCCCGCCGCTCCCGAAGACCGTCATCGAAGTCAATCGCATCAGGAATTCCGACGAGCCGGACAATCGTGAACTGATAAAAGTGCTCAAGGAAGACGCCGCGGTAACTTTCAATATTTTCAAGTTGGCCAATTCCTCCATGTACGGGTTTTCCGGAAAAATCAAGACCCTCGAACAGGCATTGTCATTTTTCGGATTCAATATGGTGACCAATATCGCGATTAGTACGGCCATTATCGGTCACCTCAAGCCGAACCTCGGGCCCTATGGCGTCGACATGGAATCCTTCAACGGAACTTCGTCCATTCAGAGCAAGATTATCGAGAAATGGATCGATCCGAAGATCAATGGCCTCAAGAACGAGCTCCAGTTTGCCGCATTCCTCCAAGAGGTGGGAATTATCATTTTTTCCATCATCATCCTCGAAAACAACCTGACCGACCATTTCAAGGATGCCATCGAAAAATACCAGGACCAGAGCGTGGCGGAAAACATGATGTTCGGGCACTCCTCTTCCGAGGTTACTTCTATGATGTTTTCCCACTGGAAATTCAACAAGGACATGATCGACTATATCCGGCATGCCGACAAGCCGGAAAATGCCGAAGAGCTCTTCAAGGTCGGTTCCCAAGCCCTGAAAATCGCGAAAATCCTCGCGCCCATCGGGCAGGGCGGAATTACCAAGGATTCCATTGCCCGAGCGACCGAATTAGCTCAAGAATACGACTTCGACCCCGTTTCCTTCGAGAAGCTCACGGATTGGATCCAAGACCGGAAGGAAGACGAGGAAATCAACGCGAGAAAACGTTAAGACGAAATCCGGAGGCTGCGCTTCCGGATTTTTGAAACCTCCGCAAAACGATGAAATCCGAAGTTCATTTCGAGTACCGTAGCGAGCCGTACTGGCAAGTACGGAGAGCGAGGAACGGAGAAATCGGCAAGGGGATCGCGTCGGAAACCTCCGCAAAACGATGAAATCCGAAGTTCATTTCGAGTACCGTAGCGAGCCGTACTGGCAAGTACGGAGAGCGAGGAACGGGGAAATCGGCA
>CAIVSN010000059.1 GCA_903908595.1 uncultured bacterium | reverse complement strand
TGTCCCAGTCGTTTGGTATCGGTGTGATTGAATTGGACATTGCCAATCCTGAGAAAAGCCAAATTCTCTATCCGGCACGGAAGAATCCCTCGGTCGACTGGGAAACGGTCAATAAAATCGCAACGAAAAATCCAGATTTCAAGGAATTTCTCAAAAATATCAAAAAAGACATTTCGGGTAATCCCAAAGAGCCGACGGAATCGAAATATGACCACCAGGAATCTACGGAAAACCTGATTGAGAAATCGGAGAAGTGGGGTGCATCGTAATTTTCTCAACTACCAAAACCAGTTTTTCTGCGAATTTGTCGGAAGTAGTTTCATAAAATGATCGAATTATTGAACTTCTTTTTCCTAACCCATATCCCACATGAATCAAACTTTCCTTTCCGAGCTCGTTTCCATGCTCAGGTCCCAAGATGAAATCACTTGGATCGAGGCAAAAGATTCTCTCGGGGATCCCATAAAAATTGGCGAAACCATTTCCGCGTTGGCGAATTCCGCAAGTTATGCCAATCAGGAATACGGCTATATCGTCTGGGGTCTTCAAGATGGCACATGGGATATCGTGGGAACGGAATTTTCTCTCCGAAAATTCAAGCACGGGAACCAAGACTGACAGATTTGGCTGCACGAGCAATTGGGACGAGATGCCCATTGGGATTCGTTCGAGTTCGATACCGAATGGGGGAAAGCCGTTGTCCTGAGGGTAAAAAACTGTTGAAACGTTCCGGTAAAATTCAGGAAAATAGCTTGGATACGGAAAGGCTCCCACAACCAAGAGCTTTTGAAATACCCCGAAATGGAGCGGACTATTTTTACGAGGGATGGCAAATCGGATTGGTCTGTGGGAATCGTTCCCGACGCGTCATTGTCGGATCTCGATCAGGTCGCGATTCTGCTGGCGAGAGAAAATTTCAAACAGGTCAATTCAAATACCATTTCCCCAGTGGAGATTGACGGGTGGAGCGACGAAGAATTTCTCAACCGGGCAAAAATCACCGTGAAAGGGAAAATCACGAGAACCGCTATCATACTCCTCGGAAGACCGGAATCCACCCATTTCATTTCGCCGGCAGTCGCGAAAATCACTTGGATTTTGAAGGATGCCAATGGGATGGAAAAGGATTATGCCCATTTTGAGCCCCCGTTCCTTCTCGCCGTTGACAAGGTCGCTTCGAAAATCAGAAATCTCAGGTACCGCTACATGCAAGAATGAACGCTGTTCCCAGAAGAAGTCGACATGTACGATCCTTGGATTATCCGAGAGTTCCTCCACAACTGCATAGCGCACCAGGATTACGAGAAGCGAGCCAGAATCTCCGTGGTGGAATTCGAGGACGGGAGGCTCGTATTTACGAACGCTTGAGATTTTTTGCCTACATCCTTGGAAAGCGTCATTTCCGGAAATTCACCACCGGAAACCTATCGGAATTCATTTCTCGCGCACGCCATGGTTCAAACGAAAATGATTGACGCCATTGGAAGCGGAATCAAGAGGATTTGCCAAATCCAATCCAGGAAATTTTTCCCCCTTCCGACGTTCGATTTCGACAACGGAAAAGTGGAAGCGGAACTATTGTGAAAGGTACTGGACGTGAAATACGCAAGCATTCTCGCGAGGAATTCGAACATGACCCTTTCGGAAATATTCGCCCTCGACAAGATACAGAAGGGGCTCGTAAAACAGCTTCAGAAAGATCGGGTATTGGAATTGAAAAAGAAATGATTCATCGAAGGGGTGCGGTATCCGAACGTATTCTTGTCCGGTCGGATTTCCGAGAAGCTGGGAGAATCCTGAAAATACATCCGTAACAAAGGGTTCGATGACCGCTATTATTGCGACCTGATTGTGAGTTTGATTTCAAAATATGAACGGGTGAGCAAAGATGATATTCGAAATATGCTGTTGTCGAAACTCCCCGAAGTCCTTACTCCCGAACAGAAGGAAAACAAGGTGGATAACCTTTTGACGAAACTCACAAAATTGCATCATATCGTCTCCGTAGAAGGAAAAACAAAAGCGAAAAAAGACAGAATCTGGAAGTTAATCAAAGACACGGAAAAGTAATCAAAGACTTGAAAAAGTAATCAATCAAAATGAAAAATCCCTTTGTAAAGGGAAAAAATGATTGCTTTTTTTGAAACGGAAAGGGGTTATCAAGGTAATCGAAAGGCAATTTACCCACATCCTGACAAAGTTTTCCAACGCGTCCAGGTTCAGGACGTATTTTGGCCAATGGTCGCCTATTTTCGCCAAATTCCCGAATTCCCTTTTGACCGTCTCTTCGGATTCCAATAGATAGGCCACTTGCAGGTACATCCTCTTGCCGTTTTTCTCGCAAACGAAATCGATTTCGCAATCCCCGATTTCTCAAACCATTAGCGTTGCCGATTTATTATTTTATTCATCGTATTGAATAAAACATGGAAGAATTTGATTTGTATTCGTCATATAGAATAAAAATATAGAGCGCATGTCCGCATGGGGCAATACTACCCCTCCAACAGCCAATCCTCGACCTGCTTCCGCTCGATCCCGTTTCTCCCGTTTCCCCAGTCGGCATCCATGGATAGGACCATTTTCCGGTAGTTGTCGGGGATTTTCTCAAGCGGGGCGAATTCCCGGTCGGCAGTTTCCGGGGACGAGAGGAGATACGCGACCTGGACATAGAGCTTTTCTCCGGGTTTCTCGGCTACGAAATCCACTTCCAGAGACCCGATGCGGCCGATTTTGACAGAATATCCCCGGAAGACGAGTTCGTTGTAAACGACGTTTTCCAAAATCTGCCCCAGATATTCGTCCCGGTATCCGACCAGGCCGTTTCGGATGCCGATATCGGTGAAATAGTATTTTTCATGGAGTTCGAGATGTTTTTTGCCGAGGATATCCGACCAGGCCGGAGCGTCTATGAAAAAGGCATTCCTGAAATATCCCAGGTATTCCCGGACGGTTTCAAAGGCGAGAGAGGTGCGTTCCTTTCTGAGATGCCGGGCCATCTTGTTGGTGGAGGTCGGATATCCGATATTCGACGCGACGTACCGGAGCATATCGGAGAGCAACGCGCCGTTCCGGATCTGATACCGCTCCAGGATATCCCGTACCAGAACAGTATTGAGCACCCCGTCGAGATACCCCGAACGCAGGGTATCAGGCAGAAGGGCTACTCCCGGAAGCCCTCAGAATTCCATGTATTCGCGCAAGTTCCCCTCCGGCTTGAAAAGGAGAAATTCCCCATAAGAGAGCGGATATATGGAAAACTCGACGTACCTTCCCGAAAGGTACGTCCCGAGCTCGCTCGAAAGGAGGTGGGAATTCGAACCGGTTATGCACACCTCGTAGTCCGCGAGCTTGCCATAGTGCCTCACGACCTTTTCCCATTCGAGGATATCCTGGACCTCGTCGACGAAGAGATATTTCTTGCCTTCCTTATGGGCAAAAAAATCCTCGGTTGCCTCATGGAGGACGGAGGCGTTTTTGACGTGCTCGAAGGCAAAATCTTCGCGATCGACGAAGAATATGTTTCCTTCCGGGACCCCCCTGGCCTTGAGGGCTTCCATAACCTGAAGGAGAATCGTGCTTTTTCCGACTCGTCGCATCCCGGTTATGACCTTGATGAGCGTGGTTCCAAAAGCGGAAAGTATGGCATCGAGATATTTTTGACGCGGTATCATGGGAAATAAAAAATGGAGTATTTATTAGATTATACTCTAAGGTTTAACAAAAAACAATTCAATATTAGATCGTAATAGAATATTGAGATATCTGCAACACGATGGGATTCGATGTTCGTCTCATATTCCCCCACAACTTGCGTTCTATTCAAAAATACGGTACTCTGCATCTGATCATCCCCCCTACCCGCCATGACCAAACAAGAATACCTCCTCGCGCTTTTTGACAAACTCGAACCCCGCTTTGACGAAGTGGCCGCTTTGAAAATCCTGGTACGGCATAACGTCCTTGACGATACCGTGCTCGATACGATCTACGCTTTTTTCGAATCCAGGGTAAACCAAGTCCTCGACGAGACGGAAAAATCGAAACTCGCGCAAGCCACCCTCATCCTTGGCAGAATCCGGAAAATGGAAGCGAAAGACGATGACGACGAAAGCGTAGAGCGGCTTATCGATTCGTTCTAAACCCAATTCCTATTGGGCATAATCCCTCGCATATGAACCAAACGCCAAAAGAACATCCCATGGATCTGAACCGAGACGATCAGATTGGCACGCAAGACGTGAGGAATCTCTGAACGGTTCTGGCCAGTCCGGAAAAACGGCAGGAACTCATGCGAAAACTCGAAGGCCTGATGGACAATCCGGAATTCGAGAGCATTCTCGATGCCATACGACCGTCTTTTCTGACGATTCTGAAAGGCGATAGTTTTTCCCTCGATCCCAAGGACGCGCCGTCAAAAGAAGGCGAACTCTCCCAAAAGGAAAGTATCCTCATCCTCCAGTTCTATGCGAAATTTTTTCTCGGGAAAAATATTCCTATTGACGGGAATCCGGCTCCCGCACTCAAAAGCCTGCACGAAGAGGCTATTTTTCACACGAGAACCATCGACGATCCCACCTTTTGAGACCCGCACGAATTGGAATTGTTCCAGACGTGGCTTTCCATGAACGATTCCATCGTTCTCAAACGGGTAAGCCGGAAGGAATTCGAGAAAATCCGGCCGGATATCGCGACGAAAAATCCGCGGACACCGGGCAACGAAGATCAGCCCGAGACCCATGTCCTCACCGTGCCGGACGATCTCAAAAACGGAGAAATCCCCCTCGTCATGAAGAAGATCAACGAGATTGCCTACGGCGGGCAACTCCCCGATCGGTCGGCTTTCGCCACGTTCGGATCCAAGCTGGAAACCTATCTCGCCTATCTGGAATCGTCCGAAGCGGAATTGGGCAAAGCCCCGGGATATCCGATGCTCCTCGAAAAAACGAGAGCCATGTACCGGGAACACTACGGCGACAGAAGAACCTCCACAACGCCGAAAGGATCGGCAAAAAGCGATATCGATGCCAAAATCGGCACCCTGTTCCAGGATATCCGCAACCGGGAGATTCTCGCCAAAAAGGACGATCCCCAAACGAAGCTCAGGCTCATCGAAACGTCCCTCTCCAGCGATCTCAATCTGTACCTGCAACTTGCCGTGTTCGAACGGTGAGCGCGAACGCTCTTCGATCACCTGAATACCGTTACCCCTGCCGAAATGGAATATCTCCTCGATCCCGCGAAGCGGGCAGGAGTGAATTACGAAGGCGATGCCGTCATACGCAGCAAGATCGAATCCGCGCAAACCACCGGGAAAAAACTCAAGGAATCCCTCGGTATCGACGGCTATAAGGTAAGATTGCGGGATGCCCGGGCGGCCGTCGAATCCGATCGCTCGGAGACACGGGAACAAAAACAGCTTGCGCTCGCGGATCTCGAAAAAGAAATATGCAACAAGATGCTCCTCGAAATCGGCCGGTATCCATGGACGGACATCGATACGTCGAACGCGCCGAGCGAACCGGCAAAGATGCTCGCGACCAAACGGATGATATGCACGGGCAAATCGGTCATTTCGCACGAATTTCTCGAAGAACTCGGAATCCGGCATGACGCGCTCAGTATTCCGGGACACATTGCCCTTATGGTATATTTGTCCGACGGAAAAGAATACGTTTTCGACCCGACCAACGGAACGGAACTCGCTACTCTGTCCAACGGCACGGAATTATCGGGATTCTCGTATGGAGAAACGACGCAGAGCAATGCCTTTGCGTCAAGCGCCGGCATAGAGCTCCCCAGGTACCGGTGGCTCTATGCGAAAGACGATTCGGAATTCGGATTGATGGGGGCGCTCTATGGGAACAAGGCTTATTACGAAAGGGGAGTTCTGTCCCCGGGCGCGAAACTCAGATTGTATCAGAGAGCCCTGGAAATGAAGCCAAATGGCCTGCAGGCGAATATCAATCTGATGCATAATTACATCGAGCTTCGGAATTATGAAAAAACGATCGAGCTCGGAGAGAAAATCCTCAAGCGGATGGAAAGCATTGCCTCTCCGGCGAAGACCTTGCTCAGCGACAGCGCAAACTCCGTATATGGCAATTTATTGAAGGCGTATTCTTCAACCCATGACAATGATTCCGTCATCAAATTATGAGAAAAGATATTACGGGAAGTCTGAAAATGAAATATGGAATGAAGCACGAACATATACATAAACATAGCCGCCGCTCATGGGGAATCTCAAGATCCGGAAAGATACCAAAAAATATTAAACATGTTCGAAACCATCCCAAAACGATTTCAAGATGACCAAAAACTGCTCGATATACGGATACTGTGTCATAACCAAATACTTATCGGCCTCCTGAAGTCCGAAAAATACGATGAGGCAATTCTCTTGTGAACAAAAGTCCTCAAAGACTTCCCAAACGAGAATTCTAAAAATTTCAGGGCTCTCCGCGACAATCTGATGCTTGCGTACTACCATTCGGACATTCCGGAAAGATACCAAAAAATGATAGAGATCGGCTCGGGCATTCTGATGCGTTTCCCGAACCAAATGCCAACGAGGTATCTCGTCACCATGTCGCAGATGTCCGAGTGAGTCGGCCATTTGAAAAAATGAGACATCCCGACCGCCCTGTCGACGCTCAAAAACGCGGCAATCACGGCATACGGGCTTTCGTCCGACTTCGGGAAAGAAATTCGGGAAAGAATGAACAGAATAGTGCAATGGTTGAAAGCGAATGGCCACATGTCCCGCTACTCGGTGGAAATAGGGGATATCGAGCGGCTTATGGGGCCGGTAATGGAAGAATAGGGGTTGTGATTCCCGGTTCATCAAAAAGAGGCCTCCAGATCCACGGATCGGAAGTCCTCTATTTTTTCACCGAAGGACCGCTTACGCCGAGTGCTTCGCGATCATCGTTTCGAGTTCGGACACTTCGCGCGTCCCGACGGCTTTTTCCACGACTTCCCCGTCCTTGAAGAGGATGATGGTCGGGATGGACATGATTCCGAACTTTCCGGGAACGTCGTTGTTCTGATCGACGTCCATTTTCATGATGGTCGCTTTGCCGGCGACCTTGCCGGAAAGCTCTTCCAATCGGGGGAGCATGACCTGGCAAGGTCCGCACCAAACGGCCCAGAAGTCGACGAGGACGAGGCCTTTGGAAATATCGGAATCGAACGAAGCGTCCGTGGTAGCGGTTACGTGAGACATATATAAAAGTTAAAGGGTAACCGGCAATCATAGGGAAAATCCGCCCAAAAGCAACAGGATTTGGATTTCCGACGCGATTTTCCGATCCGATCGAGGCCGTTCCGCATTAATCCTGAACGCAACGGATGGAGTTGGCCGAGTAATTGCCGGTATTGGAGGTATCCGCGTCCTGCCCCATGTAGTGCAGGGTCAGCTGCCAAGAGCAGATGTCTCCCGGCTGGCAGTATTTGAACTTGGTGTCGATCGCGCGGGTGGACGACCAAATGGCGGCGCTGCCCCCTCCGTACTTTTGCGTTCCCCGATAAGACTCGCCCCGGCCGGTAGGGAGCGCGTTGAATCCGCTGCTGCCGAACCCGAGGCCGTTGATGCCTCCGGAAAATCCGTCCCAGGCCAGCCAGTCGGAATTTCTGACCCCTCCCGCGAGCCGGCTCCCCTGGGTATCGCAGAGCTGGGTATCCGAATTGTAGCAGTCGGCCGGGGGTCATTGGGATTTCACGAGCGCTTCCAGTTCCGACAGGGCGGGGATATGCCATCCCGTCGGGCAGAGTCCCTGGGCCCCCTCTTCCTCGGATCCGTTCATCGCGGCCGACCATTGGTAGAGCAGGCCATGCGTTGGCGCCAGGTGGCAGTTTTCCCCATTGCCATCGATATCGGTGGGGCACCGGTACATCGAATGGTCGGTCGTCTTCCAATCGGGACCCCTCCATTCGTTGGCCTTGAGGATGGGGAGTTTGGCTATCGGGGTCCCGTCCCGGTATTTGGTGGTCCGGAGATTGCTCTGGGTCCAGCACTTTCCGCCGACCGTAACGGTGGAATACTCGTTGTTTTCCACGTCGTAGACTTTGGCGGATTTGCAGACGGAAGTTTCCGCGGTCGACGTTCCGCTGACCGACGAAGCGGAAGTTCCGGAGATGATCGGTTGTCATAGGGAAGTCCCTTCCACGGGGGTTTTTCGCGGAGGCGGAGCGGGCAAAATTGCCGTGGCGTTCGTATCGTTCCGGAAGTTCGCGATTTTTTCGTCGATGGCCGAAATGGCGGCATCGACGTTTTTTTTGACGTTTCCGGCATAGCTTTTGAGTTTCTTCTTCCGGACGTACTGCGATTTCAACGCCTTCAGTTTCCCGAGGATTTCGACGGGGGAAAATTCCCGGTTTTCCAAATTTCTGACATAGGCATCGATTTTTTTGACCGCGGATTTGTCGGCTTTGTCGGCAACGGCTCCGGCAAAAGCCCAGTCGGAAACGAGGAGCGGCAAAATCAGGGCTATCAGCAGGCAGGAGATGATTTTTTTGGCTGATTGCCGGGACATGGGGAATCGCATGGGGAAATGGGGTAAATGTCGGGCCGAGTATACCATGGACTTTTTCGCTTGCAAATTTCTATTTCCCCGCGACCGTCCGCCACACGATCACGTACATGACCGCCAGCACGAAGGTGCATTCCGCGATCAGCGTCCCGAAATGCGGTTGGTACGCGAAGTCCGATATCCCGATCAGCGGCGAAATCCGGTTCCCCGCGAAGTCTCGCAGGCTTTCGGAAAACACCACGGCCGTCACGAAAAATATCAGGAACCCCCCGACGAACGCGAACAGGTGCTCGAAAAAATATATCGCCGCGATGCCGCCGTTCCCGAAACCGAGATACTTGAGCGTCCGGATGTCGTTTTTGCTCCTTTCGAGGGAGAGCGCGGCCTTGAGCGAAAACACGTAGAGGATCAGCCACGCGAAGAGGGCGACGAACGCCGTCACGACGATCGAAATCGCGAGGGAATAGCGTTTTTTGAGCCCCGCGTTTTCCTCTCCGGAATTCTGGACGGTGAACGCCGACCCATGCTCGTCCTCGATGGTTTTGAGGACTTGCCGCACCCGTCGCAGGTCGTCGGCCGTGTCGTAGGAGATTTTGAGTTCCATCACCTTCGTTTGGGATTTTTCCATCTTGAAGCGGTCGAGGAGGGGGAACGCCGTCTTGAAATCGACCGCGACCGCGTAGACCGGGAGGTCGTCGCTCAGCCCTTCCACGTAGAACGGGTACGTCACCCGGTCTTTCGATTCCGAGATCGAGCTTTTTCCGAAATATATTTCCCCTTTCAGGAATCCTATCGTCTCCCGGGTCACGCTTTCGAACGATGTGCTGTTGAGGAGAAAAATGATTTTCGTCGGCAGGATGATGCCGATTTTTCCGGGTTCCGGGTCATGCAGCTTGGTATATTTCCCCTTTTTCAAAACCTCGAAATCGTACGCCTCGAAAAAAATATCCGTATCGAACTGTACTAGGTCGGCGTAGTTCAGGTGAATCGAAGTCGGGAATTTCAAAAAGAAATCGTAGGATGTCCGGACCGTGGGGACCGCTTTCAGGGCCGATTCGATTTTCTGGACGGTTTCGAGGTTCAGGATGTCGGAGTGGTCGCGGATTTCCTTTTTGACGACGATGGCGTTTTCCGAATCGATGGCCTCGATGAACTGCCTTCCTCCGTAATACAGGGCGTTCGTCGCGAACAGCAGGCCGATAATCGCGGTCGTCATGGCGAGGGATACTGCGTGGGACGGGGCGTTTTTTCGGAAGTTCGCAAGGGAAATCCGGAAAAGCCCGAAAATGCCGAACCGGTTATTCATGGGAGGAAATGGAATAGGGGATGAATTGCTTTTCCGGTACCCGGCTTTTGAAAAAATCGAAATCTTCCCGGTCGTGGGAAGAAATCAGGATGGTCGTGCCCGCTTCGCTCAGCGAAAGGAGCGTTTCGAGCACGGCTTTCTTGTTTTGCGCGTCCAGGAACGCCACCGGTTCGTCCAGGATGACGACGGGTTTTCCCCGCAGCAGGGTGCGGATAAGGCAGACGCGCTGGTATTCTCCCGAGCTCAGTTCGGAGATTTTTTTGCCGAGGAGGGACCGGATTCCGAACCGATCCGCGTACTTCTCGAAGCGTTCCGAGAGTTCGGGGGCATTGCGGGTTGTATGGTCGAGGAAGAGCGACTGGAAGAGGCAATTTTCCCGGATGCCGTACTGCTCCAGCAGGTGAAAATCGTGAAAATAGAACGCGACTCCGTCCAAAAACCCTTCGGACCGCTCTACGGTTCCCAGATATTTCGGATGGTATCCCGCTACCAGCTTCAAAAACGTGGTTTTCCCAGATCCGCTGATCCCGTCGACGAAGACGAAATCCCCGGAGCGGATTTCGACCGGCTGGAAAACGAGGGAATAGACGCGTACGGACTCGGGAATGGAAAATACTACCATGGGGACTATCTTTGTGAAACGATGGAGAGGCCCGCTTCCGAAAGCGCTTCGGCTTGTTCCAATATGCGGTTTTTCCGCTCTCGGATATTCGCGGAAACCTTTTCGTCGCGGATGGATTTGAGATTGGCATCGATGGCCTCGAACGAGGACTGCACGGCCGTCCGAATGAGGCGTATCGCGACGGAAACGTCGGAAATCACGAGCTTGTTGCCCGTTTCGGCGCATTCCCGGCAGATCCGGAGGAGCTCCAGCGATACTTCCCCGAATTCCAGGGGGATTTCGCAGGCATTCAAGAGCGCCGCTTGCAATACCGCCGACCGGGCTTCTTTCTGTTCCGCCGTGTCTTTCGGGAGTTTTAGTCCCGCCAAATACGCGTCGAACGCCCCGATATCCGCCCGGTAGAGGCGTTTGAGCGATTCCGCGAGTTCCGGGATTTTCCGGGAGGAAGCGTCGTTTCCGAGGTCGCGCGTCAAGGAAAATACCATGGAGGCCATCGAAGCGCCGAGAATTCCGGCCACGGCCGAGATTCCGCCCCCACCCGGCATGGTCGGTCCCGATGCCAGCGCGAAGAAATCGTTCATTGACAGGTCGAAGTGGTCGCGTTGCCGCTGTAGCCCAATGGCCCGGACGAGGTTTTGGAAAACGATTCCCGTGGTAATCGTGCCGACTCCGCCCGGTACGGGAGTCACGAATTTCGCGACTTTGCCGACCGCTTCATAATCCGCGTCGCCGACCATTTTTCCGTCCGGGTCGAACGCGGTCCCGACGTCGATGACGACGCTTCCGCCATGCACCATGTCCGCCGTAATCAGGCCCGGCTTCCCGACGGCGGAGACGACGAAATCGGCTATGAGGCAGAGCTCGCGGACGTTTTTCGTCCGGCTGTTGCAGGCGATGACCGTGGCCATTTCGCGTACGAGGAGCATCGCGAGCGGTTTGCCCACGGTTCGTCCGCTCCCGACGAGCACTACGGTTTTTCCCGCTACGCTTCCGCCCAGGAGTTCCATGAGGCGGAGGCAGGCGAGCGGCGTGGCGGGGAGTATCGCGGAGTCGATATCTCCGGATTGCAGCTTGCCCAGGTTTTCTACGTGCAATCCGTCGATGTCCTTGAGCGGATCGACCCGAGCGAGCGCTTTGGCATAGTCCAATCCTTCGGGGAACGGGCTTTCGAGCAGGAGGCCGTGGATTTTTGGGTCGCGCGATTTCTCCGATATTTTCCGTTCCAGTTCGGATTGCGAAATATCCGCGGGAAAGCTTTCGATTTCCACGGCGATGCCGAGCTTTTCCGCTACTTTTTTCTTGGTTTGCGCGTACATGAGCGACGCCTCGTCCCCTCCGACGAGGATGACCGCGAGTTTTGGATCGATGCCCTGCGCTTTGAGCCGTTCGACGTCCGAAGCTACTTGCTTGCGGATTCCGTCCGATATTTTTTTGATGTCCATGGTCCTATTTGATAATTTTGTATATTCCGACAATTACGTTGCCCTTCGCTATGGCCTGCCCCGGATCCGGCACGAAGTTGTCCCGGTCGAGCGCGATGTAGTTCTCGCTCCACCCGGAGAATTCCGTTCCGTTGGTCCGTCATTCCAACAGCAGCCGGAACCGGTGGCCGAGATTGTCCGTCTCGAAGGCGTTTTTCGAGACGGTTCCGGCATCGAGGAGCCGGCGGAGCCTCGCGCGTTTCGTTTTTTCGTCCACCTGGTCCGGGAATTTGCCGGCCGGGACGTGGTATTTGTCCACGTGCGGCGAGAAGGGGAAGGCGTGCAATTGGCTGATGCCGCAGCGTTCCACGAGCGACCGGGTCGCTTCGAAGTCCTCCTCGGTCTCGCCGGGAAACCCGACGATCAGATCCGCGCCGATTTGGATATTCACGCTGTCCTCCCGTTCGAGGGTTTTCAGCCGTTCCAATGCGCCGAGCAGGGTTGCGCGGGAATAGTGCCGGCCCATTCTCGCGAGTACCGCGTCCGATCCGGACTGGACGGAGAGGTGGACGTAGGCGTGAAGCCGGGGATTTTTGAACCGCTCGATCAGCGCGTCCGAGAGGAATTCCACCCCGAGGCTGGAGATCCTCAGTCGTTCGATAGCCGTATCCCGGAGGATCGCGTCGACGAGTTCCGGGAGTTTTCCCGACGCGAAATCGTTGGAAGTCCCGGCTCCCCAGGCGCCGATGTTGATGCCCGTCAGGACGACTTCTTTGCCTCATTGGCCGGCATATTCCGCGATTTCCGCCACGATGTCCTCCGCGGGCCGGTACGAATGCCTGCCCCGCGCCTGTACCGTCAGGCAGAAGGAGCAAAAATTATCGCATCCCGTCTGGATTACCACGGTTTTCCGCGTGGTATCCGCGCCGGAGATCTTCGCGCGGATCCGGGCGAGCTTGGATTTGAGGCCTTCCGTGGGCAACGCGAGCGAAGCCGGCGGCTCTTCGGGAAGGAGCTCGATCCGATCCCGGTACGGCAACAATTCCGCGTACTGCTCGAAAAAACGGGGATCCGTTTCCCCGTTTCGGAACGTACCGCAGCCGGTAATGTACAATTTTTCCTTGTCGCTTAATTTTTTCAGAGTCCCGAGCGCGAATTTCGTCCAGCGTTTTTTTGCCTGATCGGTCACGACGCAAGAGGCAATCAGCACGCCGTCCCGTTGGCCGATTTCCGTCCCGTTGGCCCACTTTTGAGCGAAATACGCATTCGTCTTGCATCAGAAAACCTTGATTTGCATAGGCTGGGAGTATAATCAACCGCATTTGATTTGCAAGACGTTCCCGACTGCTATGGATAT
This sequence comes from uncultured bacterium, assembly GCA_903908595.1. GTDB lineage: Bacteria > Patescibacteriota > Gracilibacteria > BD1-5 > UBA2023 > CAIVSN01. The sequence continues at coordinate 15,706 of CAIVSN010000059.1, read as the reverse complement.
TAATACATAATGCTGTATAATTAGGAGAGTATGGAAAATATCTTGTCTCGCCCTCAAGCTGAAGGAACACCGAAATCCCTGCCAAAAAGAATATTGGCCGGGGCTTTGAGCCTGACATCGAACATCAAGGATTCTTTGGACCGCCTCATGGGGAGCCGGAACGACCAGAAATGGTCGAAACTCCTCGAACAGATCCGTAACCGCATCAACAATCCCCGGTATTTGGACACGAACGACGCGATCCGTGATTTCGAAAGCCTCGTGTTCATCGTTTACCGGGACAAGCTCATGGCCGGAAAATCCGACCGAGAAGCTTTCCAGATTCGCAAGGATTTGCTCAAGTTCACGCTGTTTCTCCGCGGGCTGTCCAATACTTCCGGACTGGTGGAGAAGCGCCACAGCGGATATTCGGCTTTCAGCCATTGGATGGACGCGGTCTATATCTATCTCGAGAACGATCCGCACCCGACGCTTCAGGGCATCCGGGAAATCGCCGCGCACGACGCGATCGAAGATCCGAATTATTCCCGTGACGGCAAGAGTCCCCAGGCCCGGTGGCAAACCCCGGAAAAAGTCCGGCAACAGCTCATTCGGTACGGTGGCTTCCAAACGGTGGATACGGTAGAAAACAAACTCACCAAGCCACCCGTTTCCGGTCGTCATGTCGATAACGGCCAGAACGAAATGTGGCACCGGACTTTCGAACAGCCGGAACCGGAACGTTCGAGAAAATTCTTCGCCGAAGCATCCCCCATGCGCTATGCCGAAGCCCGGGCCGATCGGAACAAGGAATACCTCACCAAGATCATTTCCGAATTGGACGACGTGACCTTCCGCAAAAAGCTCGCGGATACGCTCTCGAACATCCGCAACGTCGACGCGTTCGTCCTGATCGGCGGGAAAGATTTCACGCAAACCCGACGGGAGTGAAAGATAAAAATCGAAAGGAAGTGCGGGGAAATCGTCGAATACTTCCTTTCCCGGGCGATGTACGCGGCACCGAGCTATTACGTGCAGCTGGTGAGCGAACTGGAATCCCTCAAACAGGCATATTCTCTCGAGGTTCCCCTGCATGGGCATACGAGCCAGAGTATCGGATACAAAAAAGCCGTCGAACTGAGCCGTCGGCAGGGAATCGAATTCGTCCGGGTTTCCGGACGGATTATCAGCGGGGACATCATGACGCGGAGGAGTGTCATAGAAGCCCGCAAAAGGAAGTTCTAACGAAGCCCCCGCTCATTTCGCTCTTGGGAGGATCTACGCGTAGTAGTTCTTTTGGGCGATCACGTTTTGTTTCATGATGACATTGATGGAATTCGGGTTCTCGTTCCGGTATTCCGTGCTGTATCCGCCGCCCAGTTCCCGATTTGATTTTTCGGCGAGTTCGTAGTGTTTTTTCGCAATGTTGTCCAATCCGAGCACCCGGAGCGCGGCCACGTCCATGTACATGAATTCGGGGATGGCGCTGGTTTGCGACGGATGGTGGTCTTGGGAATATCAGAACGTTCCGTCTTCGAGGGAAAATGCCGGGCGCACCCTTGCGGCTTCGGTGAATTTCGACCGATTTTCCGCCGTCATCAGTCCGTATTTGTCGGCCGCGAGCACCAGGAGGGAAAAGGCGTCCCGGGCGTATTCCTTGGTGGGCCCGAGCGTTTTGACGTCTATGCCGGAGGCGAATTGCTTGCTCGCGCCGTCCCAGCTCGCATCGATGAGCTTCTGCAATTGCCGTTTTCATTCGTTGCGATCCGTGTGGTAGAGGCTCATGATCCTCCTTGCGTTATTTTCTACGGAAACGGACGTGGTCCATTCGGTCTTGATGCCGTCCATGAGCGGATTGTCATCGGACATCGTCACGAATGCGGGGTCTCCGACCGATCGCAGCCCTTTGAGCCATCGTTGTATTTGTTCGTTCGCCTGGCCCGCGCGGATCCGAAAATCGGTATTTCAAAGCCCCTTGGTGGCATCGAGGTATTCTCAGAGGGCGATCGACACGGTGGACGCGTCCCCGTTCGTGGCCGCGACCCCTTCGCTCGTTCCGTCCCTGTAATAGAGACGAGGGAGTTTTCCGCCGTTTTTCAATGCTGATTCCACTGCGGAAGCAAGGATCGTTTCCGCCCGTTTGAAATCCCCGGAATTAATATAATAGATTGCCGCCTCTCAGGAAATATACGCGGATTCGACCTGTACGCGTTCCCCGGCAAGCCTTCGATCGCGATACACCCGTCACTCCCCATCCACCGCGCCGATTCCCCTGAGTCATTGGGCCAGCGAATCCCGGGGAGCCTGAAGCGTTTCGACAAAGGTTATCGGCCGCTTCGACACGTCGGCATTCATGACATTCCCATCGGGAAGGGCCAACGTCAGCATGCCTCCGTTGGAAAGCGGGATATTCGCGGGATCGTTCAGGGGGTACGAGATATCGGTCCGGATCGATATTTTCGTACCCGCCGGAAGATTTTTGAGAGAAAGTATTTCTCCGTGGATCTCGTAGTCGATCCGGGGCGTGCCGGGAGCTTCCCTGGGCTTCGATGATGCGTCCGTTGGCACGGGAGCGACGGACATGGGAGCGGGAGCGCGCGCAGGAAGGGGGGCGGGCGCGCGAGCCGGCAGGGGAGTCTCCCTGGGCTTCGTTGGCGCATCCATTGGCGTGTGCGCAGGCATGGGAGCGGGAGCGCCGCCATAGATTTTTTCCCGGGTGGCATCCGATATTTCCTTGCGTTGCCGTTCGTATTCGGCTTTGATTGCTTCTTCGTCAGGCGACGAGGGTTCCTCGGGGGACCGGGGTCGTGGCGCGGAACGCGCTACGACTTGTTGGGCTTGGATGTAGTGGTAGTTTTCGGGTGACATGGGGGAATGAAGATATCGAATCGGATGCTACCATATGCTTGCCCGGAATGCAAAAAGGTTCGTGCCAATCGGTTCCACGAAGCCCGTTTCCCGGAATTTTCCCCAACCCAAAAAAAAGCCCCGCTAGGCGGGGACTTGATGCGAATCCGGTTGTCTTGGTAGACGGTATCCGGGCTTCTGGAGACTCTTGACTTCATCCAAAGTGAGCGCTAAAGGCTCAAAGGGGGGCGGAGAAGCACAAGTAGGAGTGCTTTGTGAGGGCGCTGATAAATCAGACTTACTGTGCTTGGGCAGAAATTTTTTGATCGCCATCTTCGCCTTTGCGATGTGTGTTTTTATTTTTGAAGGCGACGTTACCCAGAATCCGATACGTGGTCGGCTTCTCGGTAACGTCGTCTTCTATTGGTATTGAAAAAAGACGTTGATATGCATCGCGGTCGGTGTTGGTGTTTATTTTTATTGGAGGCTCGTAGAGGACAACTCTCTTCGCCATTCTAGCAGAGTAAGATTTTTTAATGAACAGTCCCGGGGAAGATAGGAAGCCTACTTCGTTCTGGGTACGAATGTATAGTATCCTATTCCGAATATCCGTGCCACAATTGATATATTGACTATACAATAATTTATTGTAAAGGAATATAAAAATCATACGGTATCCCTTTACCACAAATAAAACAGAATTTCAAATATATTTTGTTTTTTCTTTTTGGAATTCTCTGGAAACTTCGGAAAACCGACGCCATTGAACAAATAATTAATTCAAAAAGGACTTGAATGCAAAGCCAAAATCGATACTATGCGAAGGATATATTCCAACAGTTTATTCACGACCTATGCACATTTTGCAATCCCGACTACTAGATATTGTGAAAAACTCCTATCCGGAACAGGACATAGCGAAACTCCTGACGTTCGCATCCCCTCCGAAGCCGGAATTGGGCGATATCGCCCTCGGGGTTTTTTGACTGTCAAAAACTTTTGGCGTGAACCCCATCGAGCTGGCCATCCAGTTGGCGGGACTGATACGGCAATCGCCCGGCATCGTTTCCGCGAACGCGACTGGCGGATACGTGAACGTGAAGTTCGACGACGCGAGCCTCGTGGAATTGCTCGGGTCGTGCGGGCTTCCCGTCTGTCACTTTTACGAAGTCCAGCCGGTCGCCGTCGTGGACTATTTCGGGGCAAACGTGGGAAAACCTTTGCATATCGGGCATTTGTGCGCTCCTTCCATCGGGCAGGCAATCATCAATGCCTTCCGTCACAAGGGATACCGGGTCATCGGGGACATGCACCAGGGGGACTGGGGGAGCCTCTTCGGCAAGCTCGCGATAGGATACCGGAGGTTCGGTTCCGCGGAAGCGCTCGAAGCCGACGCGACGGAACACCTCTTCGAGGTCTACGTGAAGCTCACGGCCGCGGAAGCATCCGATCCGTCCATCGCGGAAGAGTACCGCGAGGCGTTCCAGAAACTCTCCCGGGGGGATCCCGAAATGGTGGCCCTGTGGCTGAGCTTTACCCAGAAAACCATCCATACCGCCCTGGAGCTCGGGAAGCGGCTGCTCGTGTTCCCGGACGTGATGATCGGGGAGGCGTTTTACGAAGGGATCGGGCTCCCGACCCTCGGGAACTATCCGGAGCTCCGAACCTCGATGTCCGAAGTCGTCGCGGAACTTATCCAGCTCGGAATCGCCACCGAAAACGAAGACGGTTCGGTCGGCGTGATTTTTGACGAAAGCACCAAAATCCCGTCCTGCATGCTCGCGAAACGGGACGGGACGCACGGATATCTGGCTTCCGATCTCGCGTGCGTCAAGTACCGCATCACGAACGGTTGGAATCCGGAACATATCGTCTATTGCATGGATGTCCGGCAGGAACTCCACGTCCGACAGATTTTCGAGGTGGCCCGGCTGTGGATCGAACGATCCGAGTGGGGCAAGTCGATTGCCATCGTTCCCCAGTGCTTCCTCGCGAAAAACGGGTTCCTCAAGCTCAAGGACGGGGCGATGTCGACCCGGAAGGGGAACATCATACGCCTGGGAGCGCTCATGGACGAGGGGATTTCGAGAGTAGATGCCTTGCTTAAGGAAAAATGAGTGGCATTGGACGTGAAAAATACCGAAGCCATCGCCATCGGCGCCATCAAGTACTCGTACCTCATGTCCGACCGGGAGAAGGATATCGTCTTCGATTGGGACAAGGCGCTCAATTTTGAGGGGCATTCCGGGCCGTATATCCAGTATTCTTACGTCCGAGCCAAGAACATATTGGAAAAGTCCGGCTGGAAGGCGGGAATCGCCCTATCGGAAGCTCCGGCATTGGGCCAATACGATCGTCAGCTTATTTCCATGCTGGCGAAAAAGGAAGAAGCCATCGACAGCATGCTCGCGGGATACAAGCCGCACCACCTCGCGATCTATGCCTACGACCTCGCGACGACGTTTTCGAGCTTCTACGTGCATACCCCGAAGCTCTTGGACGAGCCGGACGCGGACCTCAAAAATATCCGTTTGGAAATGGTCGAACGGACGCTCCGGACGATCGAGGAGGTATTCGACATCCTCGCGATTCCGTTGCCGGAGAGGATGTAGAAACCTCTGCAAAACGCGAACTCCTCGTCCATTTCTCCGCTCCTCGTTGGGTTTACTTGCCAGTACGCCTCACTACGGTGCTCGAAATTGACTTCGGATTTCATCGTTTTGCGGAGGTCTTCGTAGTTTTTTCAGAACGTCCTATCGTTCCCCCGCCTTCCCCCCGCTGCCCTTCCGCGGACCGCGGTTCGATGGTCTTCCAATCAGGAACAGGCTCCGCGATTGGTCCATGTCGATGAATTCGTCGACGATATCCTTGATGCGGCCGGAGGTCGTCCGTCCGAACGCGATGACTTCGACCTGGACCCCGAAGGTGGATTTGAGGTGTTCCACGAGGGGGATGTAGTCCCCGTCGCCGCTCGCGAGCACGATGGCGTCGAGCCGAGGCGCGAGCCGTATGGCGTCGAGCGTGATTCCCACGTCCCAGTCGCCCTTTTTCGACCCGTCGAAAAATATCTGGAGATCCTTGGTTTTCGTCTCGATCCCCCGGTCGTTGAGGGCTTCGAAAAACGTGTCTTCTTCGGGAGTATCGGACTTGACGACGTAGGCGATGGCCCGGACGAGTTCCCGGCCGGCGGTGGCCTGCTCCAGCAGTTCTGCAAAATTCACCCGTTGCCCGTAGAGGCTGCGGGCGGAATGATAGAGGTTGTTCGTGTCGATGAGCACGGCGACGCGTTGGTGGGGGTGCTTGATGATGGTCATAGGGCAGTGGGTCAAAAATGGATATGCCGGCCGTTTTCCGCAAATTGGGGAAGACCGGAATCTCTTGGAACCTGTATGAGACCTCCGAAAAACGATGAAATTCGAAGTTCATTTCGAGCACTGGAGTGAGCCGTACCTGGGTACGGTGAACGAAGAGCGGAGAAATGGACGAGAAGTTCGCATTTTGCGGAGGTCTCTATCGCACATTTCTTCGTTCCCGTCCATTTCGCGCGATGTTCTCGCTCTAATATTACGGAGGAACGCGCGTTTTACAAGACGGCGAAATATTTTTGACACTCCCGCGTTAAACTGATAGTCTTTGCGGGATATTTTTTCCCTCCGGGAACCCTAATTTTGCCGATATGCTTTCCATCAAAAAAACCGCTTCGTTCTTACTGGCCATTTCGGTCGCCCTGACCGGCATAATCCCTTCCGCTTTGGCTTCCGACGGCGGCCCGGAAAAAATCCCGGACCCGAATTTTTTCTCCTGAACCGCCAAAGTCCCGAATGGGGGAGATGGAGTTTCCGAGATTTCCACGCTCGGGGCCGCGCTTCGAGCCACGATCGGTTCCGGCGAAACTATCCCGGTCGCTAATGCCGTGCCAGGAGAAATCATCGTCAAGTTCAAATCCGGAAAAATCGACTTGAGGGATTCCTGAGGCGAATCCAGAGCAATGGCGTTTTCCGATTCCCGACAGCTTGACAAGTGAGAAAATATCGACGAAAACAATATCGCCATAATGAAGCTCCGGCAGTGAGAGTCGGTAGAAGATGCCGTCGGTCGGCTCCGGTTGGACGACGCCGTCGAGTACGTCCAACCGAATTACCGGTATTTTCCGACGATGACCGCTCCGGGCGATCCGGATTTCGCCAAGCTCTGGGGTATGAAGAATACCTGACAAGCCGTCAACGGTATCATGGGAACCAGCGGGGTCGATATGCAGTGGCTGGACGCGATGGATATTTTTACCGGAGCCACGGCTGCCCAGTCGCAGACCGGCACCATCGTCGCGGTCATCGACTACGGGGTGGGATATAACCATCCGGATCTCGCGAACCAGATGTGGGACGGCACGGCCTGCAAGGACGAAAACGGAAATTTCCTCTGAGGCTGCCTGCACGGGTACGATTTCGAAAACCGGGACAAGAACCCGTTGCCGGAAAAATCTTCCCACGGGACGCATATCGCCGGCACCATCGCCGCGCAGATGAACAACGGACAAGGTCTGGCCGGAGTGAATCCGAACGCCAAAATCATGGCCATTAAATCTTCCCTTACCACGAGCGAAATCATCAAGGCCATCAACTTCGCGAAACACAACGGCGCGAGGGTGATCAACGCCAGTTTCGGGGGAGTGAATTTCGACCAGGCACAGAAGGATACTATCGACCAATTTCCCGGACTGGTAATCGCATCCGCGGGAAACTGCGGGAATATCAACACGTATGCTTCCAACGGTTGCACGAGCCAGAACCAGACCCTGTACCCGGCAGCCTTCGATTCGGCGAACGTCATTTCGGTCGCGAATACCAACCAGAACGACCAGCTGAGTTCGAGTTCCAACTACGGGGCGACGAGCGTGGACGTGGGCGCGCCCGGAACGAACGTATACAGTTCCATTGTCGATTCCACGGTGATGACGGAAGATTTCGAGAGTTATTCGCCCGGAAGCGCCGGAGGATTTGTCACCGATACCGGCAACAACTGGGGGGTCGGCAACGATGGATCATCCAAGGTAATCTATTCGGATTATTTCCACCTCCCCTATGCGACCGGAGCGTTTTCCCTGATAGAAAAGGGCGTGGATTTGGGGGATGCCGCCATAGGCGGGGCCACGCTGGATTTCACCATTTGGTGCGATACCCCGTATACGTGAAGGTACAACGATTTCGTGCAGACGGCGTATTCCACTGGCAGCGAATGGGTCGGCGGGGAAGCGTACAACGAGGAATCGATCGAACCGAGCGGGAGGTTGTGGACGGATAGGGGATATACGGGATATTACATGACGGCAACGGAGGATATTTCCGCTTACAAATCTCCGAATTTCCATTTCTGATTCGCCTGGACGACGGACGATACTATCGATAACCATTATGGATGTACCGTCGATAACGTCAGTATTTCCAAGTATTCCGACGGTTCCGACGCCAAATACGGATTCATGAACGGGACGTCCATGGCGGCGCCGCAGGTCGCCGGTCTCGCTTCGCTCGCCTGGTCGTACCGACCGGATCTGACCTATGCCGACATCAAGGCCGCGATCCTGAACAACGGGGATCCGGTCAACGCGCTGAATGGCAAAACCGTTACGGGCAAGCGCATCAACGCCTACCGTACCATGGCTTCGCTCACCAATCCCAAGGTTAGGAGCTTGAAAATCTACAAGGATCCGATCCGCTTGAACCAATTGGCCGACGGTACATGGTCGCAACCCTTCGCGCCGTTCCCGGTATGGGAAGCACCTATCTGACAGGGGAATGTCAGCTCGTACGACCTTCGGATCGACTATTCGCCGGATATGTCGTCTTCCGGTTCCGTGAGCAGCCCGACCGGCAATTTTTTCAGCGGTTCGGTCGCCGGCACTTGGACCGGCGCAGCCATGATGTCGAGCGGGGGCGTCTACACGGTCAGCGTACGGGGAGTCGGGGAAGCCGGGGTAACCGGCGATTGGACGGCTTCCGTCATCAAGATCGACGGGTCGGGACCCGACGCTCCGGCGCTTCTGTCTCCGGGTTCCGGACAATACGTCGGATCCGGCGCCACGGTCCTCCTGTGGAACGTTCCGAACGATATCGGAGTCGGAATGTACAGCGGTTCGTACGCGTACGTGATTTCGGATTCGCCCACCCTTTCGCCCGTTACGCAGATGGATACGGTATCGGTTACCGGAGCCACCGTGACCGGCCTTTCCGACGGGACAAAATATTGGCAGGTGGTTTCTTACGATTTGCTCGGCAATACCGGATCGCTCAGCGGTACCGGCACGTTCGTCAAGGATTCCGTCGCGCCGAACGCCCCTACGAATATCGTCCTCAACGGCAATGCCACGATCAACGCTTCCACCGCGGCGAACGTCGCACTGTACGGATCGGGACAATTGGCGGACGTGGGATTCATGGTCCGGTATTACGTCATCTTGGGCGGCCACATGGTTCTCGGTCGCGGAACCCTCGGTGGTTCCGGATCTTTCTCCATTCCAGGTATCGACGTTTCCAGAATGTCGGACGGGCTCCTGAGCGTTTCCGTGACCATTACCGATACCGCTGGCAACGAAAGCCCAGCCGCCACGGTCCTGGTCACGAAGGACGCTTTGCCGCCGAACGCCTCGGTGTCGTTCCCTTCCGGGACGTATGCCAACAGTACCGGAACGACCCTGGTCCTGTCCGTCGAGGAACCGGTATCGTATAGCTTGAGCGGTGCCGATATCGTCCAATCCCTTACCGGAACGCTCACGGGAATCGTGAATCTCTCCGTTACGCTCTCGGGATCCGACGGACCCAAAACCGTGACAGTCTACGTTTCGGATCTCGGGGGGAATGCCGCGGCGCACACCGGGCAGATCATTTTGGACACCCTGGCTCCGACGCTCTCGGTTTCGTCGCATTCCCACGGGCAGCGCGTTTCGGGAGCCTATGCCACGCTGACCGGTTCCTCGTCCGACGCCAACGGGATTTTCTTGGTAAACGTCGGCGGACAGGTTGCCACGGGGACGGGTGCTTGGACCGGCAGCGTCGCCCTGACCGGAGGAACGAATGCCATCGCCCTGCGATCGAGGGATGTCGCGATGAACGCGTACGATACTTCCTTCAGCCTGATCCGCATATCCGAACTCACGGGTACGGCATCGACTTCGATCGCGAACGGAACCGCCCGGATCGATTTTGCCACCGATCTCTCCGGCACCGGGGTGGTGAAGTACGGCACCGGCGCATCCGATTTGAATTTTTCCGCCACGGGAACGGCAGCCGGCACGGGTCATTCGGTCCGGTTGGGAAATCTCATGCCGATGACCCGGTATTACTATTCCGCGTACGGCGTCAGCGGAGGATACGTCGGAAAGGCTTCGGACGTCGCTTCGTTCGTTACCCCGCCGATCATTTACGTGAATACCGTCATCCCGCCTTCGTATACCGGTTCGGTGTATTTCGGTGACGCGACGGGAAGCGGTCTCGTATTTCAGGCATCCGGAACGATAGATATCCGGAGCGACGAGAATTCCGGATCCGTCGTGCTTCCCGCGAACCGCTTCCGAATCGTGGCTTCCGGCGGTACCTGGGACGGACTGGTGGCGCCTCCGACCGCCGTGCCATGAAGCGGCAGCATCGTGCTGGAAGGATATAGCCGCATCTACGGCGCGACCTACAAAATCGGATCGCCCGACGTTTCGCTCACGTTTTCGGGGGGTATGGCGACGGTAAAATTGCCGGTCGATTCTTCCTACGAAGGCAGAGAATTGAAAATCCTCCGATCGGAAAACGGCCAAGTTTCCTTCGTTCCGATTGCGACCTGTACCGTGAACCAGTCCATGTGCGTCTTCCAAACGGACGGGTTTTCCGTATTCGCGCTCGCGTCCCCTTCGGATTCCAATCCCGACGATTTCGTGCTGATGCCGCTCGTCGGCGTAGAACCCAGCGCGACCTTCACGTCGAATGATTTCACCCTGACGGGAATCAACATTCCCGCGGCGATTTCCATAACCGTCGGGCAATACAACGTGAACAGCGGTTCGTATACGAGCGCCAGCGGTTTCGTGAGCCAGGGCGACGTCATCCGGGTTCAGGTCGCGTCTTCGGCCTCATATTCCACCATAACCAGCGCCATCCTGACGATAGGAGGGGCGAGCGCCCGGTATTCCGTGACGACCAAACCCGATCCGAATCCTCCCGTCGTCGTGAGCAGCGGCGGCGGAGGGGGAGGTGGCGGAGGTGGCGGAAGTTCCGCGATTGTCGACAATTGCCCGAGCGGCGATACCTCGTGAAGCGTGAGCGACAGCCTGTGTACTCCCCATACGGCCACTTCGAGCGGTACGGCCGTTTCCACCGGTACCGGAATGGTATTCAATACGATCCAGCTCAGTCGTCCGGTATCCGACCAATTCGACACTTCCGGAAGCGGAAGCGTGACGAACTCGAAAGATCCGAAGCCGCTCGTGAATTCGACCATCACCCCGAACTCGCGCAAGATGAATTTCAGCGACATCGGCGATTCCTTCGCGAAGGACGATATCAAAAAACTCTTCGAGATGCGGGCTATCAAGGGCTATCCGGACGGGACATTCCGGCCGAACGACAAAATCACCCGGGCGGAATTCCTCGCGATCACGTTCCGGGCGCTCGATATCGCGGTCGACGAAAACGCCAAGACCGACTTCACTGACATCCCGGCGGAAGCCCAATGGATGGTCGGCTACGTCGCCAAGGCCAAGGAACTCGGCATCGTCCAGGGGCAGGTCATCGACGGCAAGCTCAAGTTCCGACCGAACGACGGCATCACCCGCGCGGAGGCCCTGGCCATACTGCTCAAGACCAAAAAAATCTCGGTCGACGAAAACGCCAAGACCGACTTCGCCGACATTCCGGCGGAAGCCCAATGGATGGTCGGCTACGTCGCCAAGGCCAAGGAACTCGGCATCGTCCAAGGACAGGTCATCGACGGCAAGCTCAAGTTCCGCCCGAACGACGGCATCACCCGCGCGGAGGCTTCGAGGATCGTGGTCAAGGCAATCGGTTTGGAGGATGGGAAAAAGAGCGGGACCGGGGCCGCAGTTTCCACCCCCGAAGTCCCGGCTGAATAACCAAAGGCTAAGAGAGGCGGTACGATAGGGGAAATCGAAAAATGGAATTCGCCATAAACCAACTTCGGACAGGCATATTACCATTTGTGCACAAAATGTATCCTGCCAGCTACGTTTGGTTTGACACTATTATTTTACTTGAAATCGATTATCCATATATTGTCAATGCCTATCGTTCGGAGGCCTCGTTTCCGAACATATACTCGAAAGGAGAACGATGATGACCTTCGGGATCACATCCGGGCAAATTGCCCAACTCAATGGAATCGCCGAATCTGCCCTACGTAAGGCAATTCTCGCGGCTATCGGACAACTCGATCCCGGTATGGATCAAGCGCACCGGGCCATAGTCGAAAATGGCGACAGTTTTCGGGCGGCAATCTCGGATGCGGTAACCCCGGTTATCGCCGACGTGTTGAAACGGTTCCTGCTCCCGCCGGATTATTCCGATGAGGAAATCGAATCCCGGCAAGAATATCTCTCCGGCTACCAACCGAAGAGCGTCGTGCTGCAAATTGGCAAGCTTCAGCAACTGTTTCCGGAAATCGGCAACGCCAATCTGGATTTGCTCGAACGGGTCAAAAACGGTCAAGCCGAAATTCCGGCCGGCGCCGAAGGCTGGTTCGCCATTCCCCACTGGTCCAAGATAGGAAAAACCTATCGGGCATCCGTGGATAGGGTGTTTTTTACCCTCATGTACGTGCATGGCCGATTTCATAACCACCTCGAAGGAAAATTGGGATCGCGGCGCCTGCGCGAGACGGGAAAAAAAGTTTGCGGGATGGAAGCCCTACGGAGAAGTCAGAATTCGGATATCCTCCTCGTTCCGGCCCAGTTCGGCCTTCGACATCGCGGTCGATCGGTTCGTCGCGCTCGCGCCGTTTTGGGCGGGAACGAATTCGGACTTGGCGCTTATGAAGTCGGTATTATGTTGTTGAGCCATCTCGAACGCCTGAAGCATTTGGACGATCTCTGGGTTGACTGTCCGGGCGATGAATATGCGCCCGATGGCGACTTCGATTGCGCCCCGTACTTCGGGACCGACGGGGTCACGCTGGAGTTCGACCAGTGCCATGCCAGCTTTACGAGCGGCTATGGTTCCGCGTCGGGGTTTCTCCCGCAATAGGTTCCCTGATTTCGGATACGCGATGCCCTGGCATTCGCGTATTCCCGAGTCTTGAAACCACGAAGCCCACCGTTCGCGGTGGGCTTTTTTCATTCGCCTGAAAACCGTAAAAATCCCCTCGAATGGTTTCGAGGGGATTTTCAAAAAGTTTTTCCGATATTGTCCTATTCGTCGTCTTCTTCGAATTTCACTCCCCGTTCCGCGCGGATTTTTTCGGTGATGTTCGCGGGAACTTGGCTGTAGTGGGAAAATTCCATGACGTAGGTCGCCCGTCCCTGGGACATGGACCGGAGGTCGGTGGAGTATCCGAACATTTCCGAAAGCGGAACGAACGCCCGGAGGATTTTCGCGAGACCGCGCTCGGTCATTTCCGTGATTTGTCCCCGCTTGGAGTTGAGGTTGCCAAGCACGTCTCCCATGTATTCTTCCGGAGTGTTCACTTCTACCTTCATGATTGGCTCGAGAAGCACCGGCTTGGACTTGCTGGCCGCGTTTCGGAACGCCTTGATGCCCGCGAGTTGGAACGAGAGCTCGTTCGAGTCGACGTCGTGGTAGCTACCGAACGTGAGCGTCGCCTTGACGTCAACGATTGGGTACCCCGCGATAAGTCCGCGAGAGTAGGCCTTCTTGAGACCCTTTTCGATTCCGGGGATGAATTCCCGTGGAATGACTCCTCCGACGATCTTGTTGATAAAAACGTTTTCTTCGGTGAGGGTTTCCGGATTAGCCCGCCGTTCTTCGGGAGTGATCGGTTCGAACGTCATGACGACGTGCCCGAACTGCCCCCGTCCCCCGGATTGCTTCTTGTGGATTCCATCCTGATCTTTTACCGCATGGGTAATAGTCTCCCGGTAGGCGACCTGAGGCGCTCCGACGTTGGACTCGACCTTGAATTCCCGCCGCATCCGATCGACGATGATTTCGAGGTGGAGTTCTCCCATTCCCTGGATGATGGTCTGCCCCGTCTCCTGATTGGAAGTCACTCGGAACGAAGGATCTTCTTCCGCGAGCTTGGAAAGGGCCATGCCCATCCGTTCCTGGTCGGCCTTCGTTTTGGGTTCTACGGCGACGGAGATAACCGGTTCCGGGAATTCCATCCGCTCGAGAATGATGGGCTTGTTATCGTCACAGAGCGTATCTCCGGTCTTGGTGTCTTTGAGACCGATGACCGCCCCGATGTTTCCGGCTGGGATTTCGCTGATTTCGAGCCGCTGGTTGGCGTGCATCTGGAGCAGTCGTCCGATCCGTTCCTTTTGGCCGGAAATCGGGTTGATGACGTAGCTTCCGGACTTGAGCGTACCCGAATATACGCGTACGAACGTGATTCGGCCCACGAACGGGTCGGTCATGATCTTGAACGCGAGCGCGGCGAGAGGTTCGCTGGCATCCTGCTTGAAGGTGATGTTTTTCTCCTCGTCGTTGGCATCGTGACCGGTAATGGTACCGTTGTTGATGTCCATTGGGGACGGGAGGTACTCCACTACCGCGTCGAGGATGAGCTGTACCCCCTTGTTCATGAGGGAAGAACCGCACATGAGGAGGTAGAGCGTGTCGGCAACCGTTCCTTTCCGGAGGCCTTCCTTGATCTGAGGAATCGTGAGGGTTCCGGTGTCGAAATACGCGTTCATGAGCACTTCGTCCTGATCCGCTGCCTTTTCGATGATGGCGGTGTGCATCGCTTCCACTTTTTCCTTATAGGAATCCGGAATGGCGATTTCGACGACCAGTTCTCCCATTTTCCCTTCGAATTGGTAGGCTTTCTTTTCGACGCAGTCGATGATTCCGGTGAATTCTCCCTCTTCTCCGATCGGGAGCTGGATCGGGAGGATTTTGTTCGGTCCGGTGAGTCGGTCTTTGATGGACTGGAGGGTCATTTCGAACGATGCGCCGGTCTTGTCCATCTTGTTCGCGAACGCGATCCGGGGAACGCCGTACTTGTCGGCCTGTTTCCAAACCGTTTCGGATTGTGGCTCTACTCCCTGTGACGCGTCGAAAACCGCGACGGCTCCGTCGAGAACCCGCATGGAGCGCTCTACTTCGATCGTGAAGTCAACGTGTCCCGGGGTGTCGATCAGGTTGAGCTGGACTCCCTTCCAGGTAGTGGTGGTAGCGGCGGAAGTGATGGTGATACCGCGTTCCTTTTCCTGCTCCATCCAGTCCATGGTCGCTGCACCGTCGTGAACTTCCCCAATCTTGTGGGATTTTCCGGAGTAGAAAAGAATACGTTCGGAGGTGGTAGTCTTTCCGGCATCGATGTGAGCACAGATACCAAAGTTGCGGACATTTCGCAGATCGCTCGCAATAGCCATAAAAAGTAATTAAAAAATGCGTCCTTGTTTCGTGACGCGCGAATTTTAGGGCAAAGGGCTTGGAAGTCAAATGAAATTCAAGGCATTCGGAGGTGGTTTTTCCTCGGTTTTCCTTGACTCTCGGGCAGATTTGCATATCCTCCGCCCACTTGCCAATGTAGCTCAGCGGTAGAGCACAGGATTCATACCCCTGCGGTCGGTGGTTCGACTCCACTCATTGGCACCAAATGCCATTCGTACAAACTTCTTTCCTTGAGAAGTTTTTTTGATTGTTCGTGGTAACTCGGGTATACTTATACCCAATAGGAATTGGTTTCCCGGTTTTTCCAGTCA
>CAIVSN010000058.1 GCA_903908595.1 uncultured bacterium | reverse complement strand
TCCTTTTAACTTGGAAAAAGTATTGGAGAGAAAGGATTTTGCTCAAACTATCATCCTGAGTAATACGGATAATAATATTTTATAACTATTTCATACCATGGAAGCTATCGATATTTTTGGGAAAATGGTTATTGAAGCACGCGATGAGGCGATATCTTCCAATATTTATATGGTTGAAGGGAGAATGAAGTGACCAACAAATGAATACTTTACTAATAAGTTAGAAGGTTTCTCTAGTTCTCAAAAAGAAGTAATCAAGGAGATTGTGGCCAAAGTGGCAGACAATACGATTCATGATCTTTTGACAAGACTTTACAACGATACAGATACGTTATATTTAGGCATAAAAAAACCTGAAGATACTGAATTTAAAAATGCACATGTACTCAGTGATGGCTATAACGGTGACTTATTATTGGATGATGGATGGATTGCAAGATTCGGGAAATATCCTTCAATTTATAATGAGTTATAAATTATCAAGCTACAAAAAAACACCCCACGACCTCCTCCCTATCGGGGAAATGGTCGCAACGGGATGTTTTTTTCGGTAATAACCGCTTTGTAATGCGTAAATGGAGCCGGTGATGGGAATTGAACCCATGACCCCCTCCTTACCATGGAGATGCTCTACCACTGAGCCACACCGGCACTTCTGCTATAAAAGCTCGCACATTATATGGTCGATGAGAAAAATTCAAGTAAGAGTTGGAGAAAGTTTCGAATTCCGCGTTTCGAGGAGTCATTCCGAGAGGAGTTGCCGGACCTTTTCCGGCCGGGCGAGCCCTTCGTCAAGGGAAAATGTACGGAGTCCGAACATTCCTTGCTCCAATCGTAATTGTTCGGGAGAAAGCGTTTCCCGCCCGGTAATTTCTC
The DNA here is from genome assembly GCA_903908595.1 of uncultured bacterium. Taxonomy (GTDB): domain Bacteria; phylum Patescibacteriota; class Gracilibacteria; order BD1-5; family UBA2023; genus CAIVSN01. The sequence continues at coordinate 4,974 of CAIVSN010000058.1, read as the reverse complement.
CTTCGTAGTACCGGGAAAAGAGCGGCGAGTTCTCGAATCGCTCCCCGCGCAGGAAGCTCGCGGCCGCGAGCCCGAATCCCCGGACCTCGGAATGGTCCCAATATGCGCGGTTGTGCCGGCTCTCGCATCCGGGTAGCCCGAAATTGGAAATCTCGTACTGGTGGAATCCCCTTCCGAGCAGGTATTCCCGGACGGTCCGGTATTCCTCCCGTTGCGCTTCGTCATCCATCGAAGTCGCTGGCCAATCCTTCGGGTAGCGTCATTTTTCGAGGAAATATACGCTCGTATGGCGGATATCCGGGAATTTTTCATGAAGATGGCGGATATCCCGGAGCGTTTCCCCCGGCCTGACGTGCGGGAGCCCGAGGATGAAATCGACGTTCACGTTCCGGTGGCCCGCATCCGCGAGGGTTTCGAGCGCGATTCCGACCGACTCGGGACGGCTGCGGCCGATCGCGGCGAGCGAATCCGGATTCAGCGTCTGCACGCCGAGGGAAATCCGGTTGACCCCCAGCCGCAATACTCCCGTCGACCATGATTCCGTGACGTCCTCCGGGTTCGCTTCCAAACAGATCTCCGCCGAAGGAGAAAAACGATCCGCCGGGAATTCCGAAAGGATATCCGCGATCTGCCCGGGAGAAAGCACGCTCGGCGTTCCCCCGCCGAAATAGACTGATTCGATACGGTCGCCCTCCCGGTCGCCGCTCTCGAAAAATCCCCGAATTTCTTTGCGGAGATGCGCCACGTACCGATTCACCTGCGCTTCTTTGACCATCGGGGAAAGCGCGAACTTGCAGTACGTGCACCGCTGGCGGCAGAACGGGATGTGGATATAGAAAAACATGGGGATTCCGGGATAATCGAATGGAAAAATATAGCGTTTCGGCTATATTCCGAAGCGAAAAAATGTCATGTGCTTCACTTCGCGTGAAAAAAGTTGCATCGCCGTTCTAGCCACTATATACTATTCTTGATTTTTTGAAACTCCCTGTTCGGTTTCCGATGCCATGAAAAACCGCATCCGGTTGTCTTGTACAGATTAACCATACCATTTATGAAAGACCTATTCGAATATACCAAATATCTTGGGTGTTGCCTTGGCGACGGAAAGCTGTCGGAATTGCTTGCCATGTTTTCCATAGATAAAATGCCGAAAATCAAAAGGCATGATGAAACCGGTCATGTCGGCAATAAGTCGAAATGAATCGAGCTCACTTTTCGCGATGAGAGATATTTGGACGTGAAAACCATTGAATACCCCAAAGGCGCTGCGGTTTTATCCAATATTCGATGTATCGGCCGGGACATTCAGGGATTCAAGAAATACGAGGGTATCCTCTGTGAAGGAATTTCATTCGGTTCGAGCAAAATGGACGTACTGAAGGTTTTTGGCTATCCGAACGATCCCGAATATGATGTCAATGGCCGGATAGGTCCTGATGAAAATGATAATCTTATGCGCTGGGACAGGGAAGGATATTGCTTTTTTGCGAGATTCGATACCACGAACACGCTGATAGTATTTTCCATCCAACTCCCGGTTGCCAATCTTTTTGGCCAAAGCGAGAAATTATCGGCCGACGGTCCATAACGCTCGGATACATCGCACGCAGGCAACGGCCCGATATACCTTGCCCCGGAAGAAGCCTGCCTGAAGAAGTGGTAAGGATGACGTTTTCCGGAATCCGCCAATCGATGCGGAACGGCGATCCGATTTGCTTTTCTTCCATAATTATCCTACACTTCCCCCGTGCCCCATATCCTCATTTCACGCATATGAAACCGATGCCTCTCATTTTCCGACAATTGCTGGTGGCTTTCGGCGTTTTCGCCGTTATCGCTATCGCCACGTTCTGAGCTTCTTCCGGCAACGGCGGGACGATGCAATCCACCCCGTATACCACGAGGAACGCGATGTCCGAGGCGCTCCTATCGAGCCTGACCCAGGGCAAGGGCGCGGGAATCCTCGACGGCATAGTCGCCAAGGTGAAGGCCAACGCCGTCGCCAAGGCCGGAACCCCGGCGGTCAAGGCGCCGTACGTCGCCTACCTCGACGCCTACCTCGGCAAAGTGGACCAATTGGACAATACCATCAGGGCTCAGTTCTGATCGGATTACTCGTTCCTGTTCCAGTACATCTACCCGAGGGTGAACGAGCTGCGGGACGACCTTGACGCTTCCGCGGGCCAAACGCTTCCCCCTGCTTGCTGATCATGAAAAAAACTGGCATGAACGGTTTGCGTTACCGATACCGCGCAAGTAAACCCGAATTGAAATTACAAAATATGACAATGAGCATGCGCGGTCCATACCTGAGACGACGTTTGATATAACGGAAGCGGATATACGAAGCCCGTCAACGGCCAAGCTCTTTGAGTATGAAAAACCCTGAACGAATGCGTCGAATCCTGTGACATTTGAAATATCAATATTTGATGAAACGGGGGGAATTGTTTCTATGAATGAGCCCTGATCAAATCCTGAACGAACGGAAGCATCACCAACGTGACCGTTGGCAAGCTGGTAACCGCGGCGGACCCTACGTGCAAAAACTTGTACTGGGCCGACGATTCCAACAAGTCGTGCCAGTCGAAGCAGTTCTGCTGAACCTACATGTACCAATGACTCCGGACGTTCGCGAGCAAAGAGGAGTGTACCGTCGCGGTGACGCCGGCAGTGCCCGTCGGAACGGAAGCCGTCGTGAACGCCGCCTATTTGGAAGTCCTCCTCCGGGCTTCGGACACAGCGGGACTCGCGTATTGGAAATTGGAAATAGATTCCGGCAGGCTCAGCGCAGGAACGATCTCCCTGACCATGGCCTGCGCCGCGAAGGATACGGCCGGATCCGAAGGGACGAACGCCAAGGCGTGGCTCGCGAAGACAGGAAAAAGCTGTACGAACGGATGAGGCAGCGCAACTACAGCGTCCCCCTGTCCCGCAAATCCGCAACCCGGAACCAAATGCCAATGAAATACCCTGTTCGCATTCGATGGCCATATGGCAACCCCGTCAAATTGTACCGACAGTGCCAATCCGACTTGTGACGGATGAAGAGAACAGCTCAAAAAGAAATGGAAACCTGCCATTGCGTATTGCGATGCCATGAATTATGGGGGATATAGCGATTGGTTTTTGCCAGATTCAAAACAATTGTCCGTATTCTATACGAACCGGGCCGCCATCTGAACTTGACTGGCCGACGGTTACTTCTACCATTGGTCGAGTACTGACGGAGGTATGATGCCTTTGTGTTATAACTGCGATACCGCCCCCGTCGCCATTGCCATCGATACGTACGCTCAAGGCAGTTTTGGCTATCCGGTAGACTCGGAGTATTTCGTTCGCTGTATCCGCAAGCTGTAGCTTCCAATTTGCAAAAATACGTCGCATCTCCACGTGCGTATGAGTTATTTTGCTGAGAGACTGAGTCCGTTTCCCATCACGAACTCGCTTTTGTCGATTCCGGGGATCTCCCGGGTGTCCGGATATATTTTTCAACGCCTCTTGAAATATCCGAAATATATAGTATCGTACTGCCGTTATACCTAAGCGGATTTGGTTTTCGGTATTTTATGGCCATGGATTCGGAATGGATTTTATTTTTCTTCTTTCGGGAGCATATCGGCAATACGTGACCGAAGAAAAAAATAAAAGATAGCCGAATACGTGACTGGAAAATCGGAAAACCAGATTTGGTTGGGCATACTTACCATTTTAACTTCCGATATATGAAAATCCCTTCTTCGCCCGCGAATATTCCCGATAGGATGTCGCTACAAAATGTTTCCAAAGGAAAAACCGAAATCCCGTCAGCCGAAATGTCCAAAGCCCCGGCCAGCACCCCGGAAGCAGTAACGGGCAAATACTCCGGAAAAATTCAGGCCATTGTCGAAAAACCGACGTACGAAGGGATTAAAACCCCTTTTTCCGCAAGTTCCGGAGACGCATACAAGGGCTCGAAAATCAACGTCCAAGCCTAAGCCGCGGCGCGCTGAAATACGCAGCGGCTTGAATGGCGATGCTATATTCTTTGGAAAACCGCCGCCGTGGTAGCCGATACTCCCGCGTCCCCGGATTTGGCAAACGGCCGTGGCAGAAGGAAGGAACCGTCGCGAAACACGTAAATTTACTTTCAATTTTCTTAACCATTCGAAACCATTGAACCTCAAGATTCCCAAGATTCCCAAAACGGGGCGGCGATCGCCCTAGAAGAAATCCGCCGATTCGTCGTCCCGGATACCGTGCGCGAGTATTGGAATGCCAGCGGCGAGCTGAAAACAACCGCGAGTGATATATCTAAAATTGAGGCGGCAATTGGCTCGAAGCTGGCCCAGCCGTTTGTTGATTTTGTAACTGAGTTTGATTGTATTGTATTTCAACCAGGAGTTATTGGTATGCGTTGTATGTTTTATTACACCGTTCAATTTTATGATCGAAAAGAAATCAGGGAAAGTAATATAGCTTTTTTTCATAATGCAGATGATATAATTCAAGCATGGAAAATAGTAACTCAATATGAAGATGAAGAAGAGGGGTTGCCCCAATTCCCGGCGAACTACCTGCCCGTAGGAAACGACAGCGGCCAGGGGTTGATTTTATTGGAACTTGGGGAACACGCCGGACGCGTTTGGTATTGGGAAGAAAAAGCGGACGCGTGGGGAACGGGCGACAATGCCGAGCCCTTGGGGTTCGTCGCCGAGGATTTCTATGAGTTCATCAACGGGCTCCGCCCGCCTCCGTATTAACGATTGGAGACAGCCACGGTGCCCGGCGTCCGCGACAGCCCGCGTCCCCGGATTTGGCAAACGGCCGTGGCAGAAGGAAGGAACCGTCGCGAAACACGTAAATTTACTTTCAATTTTCTTAACCATTCGAAACCATGGAACCTCAAGATTCCCAAGATTCCCAAAACGGGGCGGCGATCGCCCGAGAAGAAATCCGCCAATTCATCGTCCCGGATACCGTGCGCGAGTA
>CAIVSN010000057.1 GCA_903908595.1 uncultured bacterium | reverse complement strand
TGGGCGGTGTCCCCGATGCGTGCCGAATCTCGGGCGCGGGACGAGAATCCCCCTATCGAGAGGAATCCTATGGTACCGAGTATGGCGAGAATGGTAATGACTACTATAAGCTCGACGAGAGTAAATCATTTAAATTTCCGAGGAACGGAAAGTTTTTTGGTATTGGCCATGAGCGGTTTGGTTAATAGGCACGGATTATATGCTATTTCGGGGGGGGTCAAAATATTTTGCCAAAATAATCCTCGCTTGAGACTGGTCTTTTTATGGTCCGACGTCGATGAAAGGGGAGGTTCTGGAAGTTCCGGGCCATATTATACGACATGCTCAATCTCATCATGATATAGATAGGGTATCATGATGTCAGCCTGCTCAACCTCTTCAAATATTGTTTCTTCTTCCGCGATTTATTCATTGTCAGAGTTTTTAACCTAAATTTCCATAATTTTCTCCCGCGTCACGTACACCATCCGGGTATCCTTGTATCTCTCCACGAACCTTCCATCCTCGTACGTATGCCCATGGAAGAAAAATCTCGGGGAATTCGTATCGACGTATTCCCGGAGCGCGTCGAACCCGAAATGTACCGAATCCGTATTGTCGTTGATGCCACGGGGCGGACAGTGGCTGATGAACACGTCGACTTTCGGGGCGCATTTCATGCGCATGGCGCACTCTTCCTGGGTGCTCTGGAGATCCCCGAACGGCTTGTACCGCACGCAACCCTCGTATCCCATGAACGTGAGCCCCCGGTATCCGAACGTGGCAAGGTGCAGGTTCTTGATGCCGAGCGGTTCCATGTACCTGCCGTCGCAGTGGTTGCCGTAGACGCCGATTTTGGGAATGTGCACGATATCCGCGAGCGCTTGGATATCGAATTGATAGAGATCCCCCAGAGTAATGATCAATTCGATGTCCGGATGCTCGCCCATGATTTCGGGAATCGGCTTGGAGGTATTTTGGTCGGCGATGAGCAGGATTTTCATGGGGAGTTCGGTAATTTTTCCCATGATACCACTATTTTTAGAAAACGCGAAAATGCCCGATGACTTTCGTCGGCCAATCGAGCGGGGTAATGGAGATGCTGACGCCCTCCCCGTGGTTGTCTACGAGGTACGGCACGCCGTCGGGCCGGTTTTCGTCCGAAACGATCCCGATATGCCAGAGGTGGCTGGTCGGAAGCTCTTCGAAAATGACGATGTCTCAGGGCTGCCATTCAGCGAGATTTTTCACGTCGCCGGGGATGAGTTCGAGGGTGAGCGATTTTGAGTTTTGCGTGAAATACGCCTTCAATCTCTTGACCCGCCGGTAGTTGATGTTCGGATCCAGGTCGGATTCGTAGGCCTTTGGATTATTCTTGGCAGCTTCCTGTACGAGTTTCGGGAGGTTATGCCTGATGTCTCGGGATTCGTGTTTTCATCCTCCTTCGGTCCGGACCGCGACGGACGAGCTCGGAGGAGGATGAAAACACGAATCCCGGACACGCTCGCAAAATTATATTTGGAAGAGGATCGTTTTGACGCGGTCCCTCTTCTTCCCATCCTTCGCGGATCGGCGAAGGGCTTTTGGCGCGAGGACTTGTCCGTCCGTGAGTTCGATCTTTTGCATGAAAGGATCATACGTGGAAAATACCGGAACAAAGCCCGTTCCAAGCGGAAACCATATCATGCGATACGGAAAAATCGGGAACTGGAACGGATTTTTCAACGGCCGTCGGGAAGGGTACCCCGAACGTTTCCAATCGCCCATGGGAACGCGTTTCCCGAGAACCGGCGAAAAAATCCGAAAAAACGCCCGTCTCGTGCAAGAGTGGCGTTTTTGTAAGGCGATCGGGAATTCCGAAGCGATGTCAAGCGGAAATTTCATACGGTCGTTGAACCGGGAAATCAACTCCTGTTGGGTATACTATATCTAACCAAAGATTTCGCTGTGAGAATTGGCTCGAAGAAGGTATAGTACCAAATTTCCTTTATCAACCTCATATATGAGGAGAAGATCAGGTGATATATGACATTCCCTGCATCCTTCCCATTCTCATTGGAGTTTGTGATCACAATGTCTGATATCCAAAGTTTTTCACTCTTGGAGCTTTGATACTACAAAATAGAGTTCCTTCAGAATTTTTATATTTGTCGAAAGTTTCTTGAATTCCTTTTTGTACTTAGTTGATAACTTGATCGTATACATTCTTTCAGAGTTCAGAAATAAAAAGATCATCCACATTTCGATAGCTTTTTTCTGTTTTTCTTGCAGAAAGCCTATCCTTATTCAGAATCTTCTTTGTACTGTTTTTTAAAACCTCGTATCGTATTACGACATTGTTATTGTCATCCTGTATAATCGAATACAATTGATCGATTACCTTTCAAAAATTTTTTTTATCTATAACAATAGTGCTCATATTTTTTATATAATTACATTGTAAATTCACTTCATCATATACGTTTCATAAAAAATGCAAAAATAATCCTTTGCTACTTGGTACTGGTACCCTACTATCGGTTTCTGATTGAGGTTCCATCTTTGGAGAGCTGGAAGATTTGGAGGTATCTGTACCAATAACCGGTCTCTTTATGGTCCGACATCAGTTAAAGGGGATTGAAGGAGTATAGGTCAGATGATACGATGAAGTGGAAATTATCAGTACAATTGACTATATGTCCCTATGTCTATAGAATCCACAAATTCATATGTTCCATTCGGATATTCTTTGAATATGGCCCTAAAATCGCCAGTAATATCTATACCTAAGCGAATTTGGTTTTCGGAATTTTACGGCCATAGACTTGGAATAGATTTTATTTTTCTTCTTTTGGGAACTTATCGGCTATACGTGACCGAAGAAAAAATAAAAGATATCCGAATATGTGACGAGAAAAACCGGGAAACCAGATTTGGTTAGGTATATACTCCTATATCAAGAATATTCTCAAGTCAGAGCATGGTTGTTCAAAGTTATTTCGAGAGGCTTTTTTATAAAAGTGAGTAATTTTTCATCAAATTTATCCTTTACGAAATTATCATTCTTTTTGTAGGATTTGATGAATCTTTTGCTTTTGGATATAATCATATCATACTATATTCATTTTCTTAAATCAGCTAAAAATTCGACAGGATCGGCATAATACTTATTTTTTTCATTTTTATATTCGTCACTTTTAATATATTCAAGCAAGGTCACATCTTCGGCACGTTTTTTCTTTGGAAATACGATACCCTTGGTATATCGTATTTTTGTACCAAAAGTTTTTACCACACTTTCTGGTATGTTTTCGATCAATATTGTCGCCATATTGTTGAATAATTACATTGTAAATTCTCTTCATAATATATTTTTCTCGGGAAATGCAAAAAAATTCCCACCACAAAAATCCCTAGGATTCTCATCGAATTTGGGGGATTTTACCTGAAACTCGAAAAACTAATATGCCTTTCGTATGACCATATAGACATATGTCAAACTCGCAGAGAGTCCCTTCGCAGTAAATCCGTTCGAGGTAGGAGCTCCATAGTCTGTAGCGTTTGTCTCCACTCCTGAAGTATTCGCAAAAAGTACCTTGTCCGCCCCGACTCCCCATCCACGTGTCTGATCGAGTGTGATCCAATCACCAGTCGTATCGGTTGTTTTGAGCATGATATACTGTGGTTCCCATCCGATGGTTGATATATTTGCATTTCCAGAGGCATCCGTAGTGAATGAACCTTCTTGTATCATGCCGGTTGGAGAAGTGTCGTGGGCGAATAGGTAGGCGACGTAGGTTGCACCGTTTGTATTTGTTCCTAGGCCCCACGGTGATGCAACATCGAAAGTTGTTGATGTTGCGAAATAACTCCTTGATACGATTCCGCCAAGTTGACCTGTTAGATTCAATGCACCTACCCCATTTGTACTGCACGCATATTCATCTGTGCTTTTTTTAGCAAACACAGTCCAAATGCTGGTGCTACCTATGTTTTTAATAATAACAAACCCTGGAACCCCATCAAGAGAATGATTAATATATTGGTTAGCAGCACCATTTCCCGTATAAGTCACCACATCAAAAAACTTCGGAGCCTTGCGGAAGGACCAGGAGATGTGTGGTGCACCACTTCCGTTTGTATCCGAATCATTACCAAGAGAAAATCCATTAGAAGTAAAAGATGAAATTACTACTCCTGCACCAATTTGTTGCATAGTTGAATTGGATGACATGCTGCCAGTAACACCCGATGTTGAATTTACCAATCTATTCCACCCACTATTATCTCTACGTTTCATCCATACCATCCCACCATTCCCACTCAAATTAATCCCATTATTAATCGTCTGTGTACTGCCATTTCCCGCGTATGTCAGAGTACTAAACACATCCTGTGGTTTCATTTGTACGCATGCCCCAATACTCGTACTCCCCGCAGGACTCGTTGCCCCGCCCGTACAAGCCGTTGGACTTCCGCTTTCGAGAGCACACCAACTATTCGCCGGACACTGTGTCTGCGTGGCAGAAATAGATCCTGCAGAACAGTAATATCCCGCAGTACATTGGGTCTGAGTCGTGGCTCCCGCCGCTGCCACGTAGTTTCCGGCGCTTGCCGTGGTACATGGCGAATTTCCGGTCGCAGAATAGGTTCCGGGAGTACAGGAAGTCGGCGAAGCGGTTCACGGATTCGTACTCGATACCGTGCCCGCCGCGTTCCCCCCGAGCTGTGCCGCGATTATGCTCGAACCGAGCGTCGCGAGCGTTCCGGTATTCGCGCTTATGACCGCCGCGATATTCTGGTTGGCCCTTATGTCCGATCCGG
>CAIVSN010000056.1 GCA_903908595.1 uncultured bacterium | reverse complement strand
GTTCGCATTTGGAAAACCTCGTAAAAATGACGAAATCCGAAGCCGATTTCGAGCACCGGAGCGAGCCGTGGTGGAGCCACGGTGAACGAGGAGCGGAAAAATCGGCGAGGAGTTCGCATTTTGACGAGGTTTTATTGGATGGTTCGGATTCGGTACCCTACGGCACGGAGGGTCTCGATGGCGAGTTCCCCTTCGAATTTTTTCCGGAGGTTCTTGATATGGGTGTCGATGGTCCGGTCCGAGAGATAATTGGAATACCCGATGATTTCCTTCATCAGGGTGGCCCGCTCGACGACTTCGTCGGAATGTTCGAAAAAATGGACGAGGATTTCGTATTCCGTCTTGGTCAGGCGGACCTCCGTGCCGGAAAGTTCGACTCGGAGCCTCGGAGTCATTATGACGACGTTGCCCATCCTCAGCTCTTCCACGGCGGCTTTTTGCGGCAAGGAGCGTTCGAGGTGGCGGTGCATGCGGGCCAGGAGTTCCCGCGCGGAAAACGGCTTCGGGATGTAATCGTCGGCCCCGAGCTCGAGACAGTGGACCTTGTCATCCTCGCTGGATCTCGCGGAAAGCATGAGAATCGGGGTTTTGGAAACCTTGCGGAACAGCGGGATGAGCTCGAAACCGGATTTGCCCGGGAGGTTGATATCCAAAATCACGAGGTCGGGATTGAGTCCGAAGAGTTCGACCGCCTGGTTCCCATCGTGGGCAATGTCAATCTGAAAGCCTTCCCGCTCGATATATGCCGAGAGCATGAGGGAAATCGTGGTGTCGTCTTCGACGAGGAGGATTCGGATCATGGGACTTACGAAGGGGTTTTAGACGAAAGGAGAATCTTGGAAACGGCCAGTACCGGAAGGGTGAACAAGATCCCGAGAATCCCGAACAGCGTTCCGGAAAGCGTCATCCAGACCAGGACTTCCAGATTGGAAAGCTTGAGGGCGGTCCCGTGGACCTTCGGCACGAGATAGAGGGATTCTATCTGCTGGATGCTGACATACGCCACCGCGAGCACCACGGCGTCTCCCCAGCCTCACTGTATGCCGATGAGCAGGGCCGGAACCATGGCGATCATCGGACCGAGAATCGGGATGAATTCGCACAGTCCCGCGATAAGCGCGAGGCTCAGGTGGTTTTCGACCCGGATCCCGAACGCCGCGCTCAGGATGACGAGGACGATCAGGGTCATGATTCCGATGAACGAACACAGGATGGCCTGGCCTTTCCACCAGGACAGGAGGGTGGTTTGGATTTTCGGGACCCGCTTCCCGATTTCCGACGCGGTTTGCTTCGGCAAGAACGATACGAGGCTACGAAACAGTTCCTTGCGTTCCGCCAGGATGAAAATGAGGAATATGAAATACAGGACGGCATTGCTGAACGCCCCGAAAAATCCGAAGACCCAGGTAAAAAAGGATTTTCCCCCCTGAGTGACGAATTTGCCGATCTGGTCGAGCGCGCCGGGGAGATTTTCCTTGACGAAACCGGTGATGGAAGCCACGTCTACCGGCATGTTCATTTGATCCAGATATTTTACGATCCGGAGATCCTGCAACGATTCCGGCGAAGCCGCGAGCGAGGAGAGCTTGTCGACCGACGAACGGATAATCGCCTCGAAATGGAAAAATTGTTTCGCGAGCAGCGGAAACACGACGACCAATCAGAAGAGGACAAGGACCAGGGCTCCCGCGAACAGGAGGAAAATGGCAAGGTTCCCCGGTATTTTCCGCCGCTCTATCGCCCCGACTATGGGGCTTACCAGTATGGCGGTGAGTCCGGCGAGAAGCAGGGCTCAAAGGATATCGCGAGCCTGGAAAATGAGCCAAAGCCCCGCGACGAACAGGGTGATGATGCCGAGCCGAATCAGGAACGCTTGGATTTCAGAACGTGTCATAGGCGGAAAGGGAAATTATTGGAATTTCTGTATATCCAATAGGAATTGGTTTCCGGTATTTTTACGGTTGCAGATTCGGAACAGATTTTATTTTTCTTCTTTCGGGAGCTTATCGGCAATACGTGACCGAAGAAAAAAATGAAAGATGTCCGGATACGTGACTGGAAAAACCGGGAAAACCGATTCCTGTTGGGTATACTATCCCGGAAATCCTGGAAAACCGATGAAATCCGAAGTCAAATTCGAGTACCGGAGCGAAACGTACTGTCAAGTACGTAGAGCGAGGAACGGAAAATTGGCGAGGAGTTCGCGTTTTGCTAGGATTCCAATGGTTCGACATGGGCCGCTTCGATGCCTTCTTCCTCTTCCTTGGTCGTCACGGTCATGCTCGTGAACGCGTCCTTCGGAGCCTTGAGCTTCGCGAGGATGACTCCCTGCGTTACCCGGCTCGTTACCCGGATGGTCCCGAGCGGCACGCGGACGGTCTGTCCGTTTCGGGAGATAAGGATGACCTCCCCTTCTTTCCGGAGGGTTTCCGTAATCAGGTGGACCCCGATGATATCCCCGGTTTTCGCGGTCATGGAACCGGCCTTGACCCCGGATCCCCCCCGGCCCTGTTCCCGGTAATCGTCGATGTTGCTCAGCTTCCCCATCCCGTTTTCGGTGACGGTGAACACGTATTTCGCTTCCACGTCGACCACGTCGGCCTCGACGACCGCGTCATCGTCCCCGATCCGCATCCCGCGAACCCCGGCGGCGGCCCGGCCCATGACCCGGACGTCCGATTCGAAGAACTGGATGACCTTGCCCTTTTTGGATACGATGAGGATTTTGTCTTCCCCGTTCGTCGAAAGCACCCAGCCGAGTTCGTCGCCGTCTTTCGGCTTCATGACGATGAGTCCGGATGCCCGGATGTTCGCGAGATCCTCGAAGTCTACCCGCTTGACGATGGCTTTCTTGGAAACGAGCGCGAAATGCTTGCCCTGGGCCATGGAGATATCGAGAATCGCCTCGATGGATTCTTCTTTGGCCAAGGCCAGGAGATTGATAATCGGTTGCCCCTTGGCCGTCCGCTGCGTTTCCGGAATCTCGTACGCCGGCAACCGGAATACGCGGCCCGTGTTCGTGAAGAACAGGAGATCACTGTGGTTCTGGGTCGAAAGGAGGAGCTTTACCTCGTCTTCGTCCTTCACCGTCGTGGTCACGCCCTTCCCGCCCCGCCGCTGGGTTCGGAACGCGCTCGATTTGATGCGTTTGATATACGAATTCTTGGACAGCGTAATGACAACGTCCTCATTGGGAATCGTGTCTTTCGGCGACCATTCCCCGATGGCCCCGGGTTGGATTTCGGTGCGTCGCGGATCCCCGTACTTATCCTTGATTTCCGCGAGCTCGTCGCTCACGATCTGGGAGACCCGGACCGGTTTCGCGAGGATGTCGAGGAGGTCGGCGATGAGCAGGAGCTTTTCCGCGAGTTCGTCCTCGATCTTCTTGCGTTCGAGTCCGGCGAGCCGTTGGAGCTGCATTTCGAGAATCGCGTCGGTCTGACGCTCGGAGAGGCTGAATCTCACCATCAGGTTCGTCTTGGCCTCTTCCTTGGTCGCGGATTCCTTGATGGTCTTGATGACCGCGTCGATGTTGTCGAGCGCGATCTTGAGCCCTTCGAGGATGTGGGCGCGGGCCTGGGCGATCTTGAGTTCGTACTGGGTCCGCCGGGTAACGACCTCCTTGCGGTGAACGATGAATTCGTCGAGGATTTCGTGGAGATTGAAGAGCTTCGGCTGCATTCCCCGATCCGTGAGCGCGATCATATTGTACCCGAAACTCGTCTGGAGCGGCGTGAGCTTGTAGAGCTGGTTGAGGATTTTTTTCGGGAACGCGTCCTTCTTGAGCTCGATGACGATGCGAACCCCTTCCTTGTTGGATTCGTCGCGGAGATCGGAAATCCCGATAATGATTTTTTCCTGGACGAGGTCGGCGATTTTTTCGATGAAGGTCTTCTTGTTGAGCTGGTACGGGATTTCGTTGATGATGATGACCCGTTTCCCGCTCTTGAGCTCGTCGATTTCCGCGCGTCCGCGGATGACCACGGAGCCCCGTCCCGTAGCGTACGCCGTAGCGATATCTTTCTTGTTGTAGACGATTCCCCCCGTTGGGAAATCCGGCCCCTTGATGTATTCGAGGAGGGAATCGATAGTCACTTCGGCCGGATCGGCTTTGAGCATGTACTGGATCGCGTCCACGACTTCGCACAGGTTGTGCGGGGGCATGTTGGTCGCCATACCGACGGCAATCCCTACGGATCCGTTGAGAAGCAGGTTCGGCACGCGGGTCGGGAGCACGGTCGGCTCCTTGGTACTCGCGTCGTAGTTATCGCGCCAATCGACGGTTTCCTTGTCGATGTCCGCGAGCATGAGCTCCCCGAGCTTCGCCATCTTGACCTCGGTATACCGCATCGCCGCGGCGCTGTCGCCGTCCATGGAACCGAAGTTTCCCTGCCCGTCGACGAGCATGTAGCGCATCGAGAAATCCTGGGCCATCCGAACCATCGCCTCGTATACGGAGCTATCCCCGTGCGGATGGTACTTTCCCAGAACGTCTCCGACTACGCGGGCAGACTTGCGATGCTTCCCGGTAGCCCGGACCCCTCCGTCGTACATCGCGTACAGGATGCGCCGATGAACCGGCTTGAGCCCGTCGCGGATATCCGGAAGCGCCCGCATGACGATAACGCTCATCGCGTAGTCAAGGTAGCAGTTTTCCATTTCTTCCACGATGGAACGGTCGGAGTCCCCTTCGTAGGAAACGGCTTCGGGAAGCGCAACGACACGGATTGGTTCCGGTATCGATTCTTCGGATGGGAGGCCTTCTGAGTCCTCGGGCAGGGGAAGCTCGTTTTCGAGATCTTGTGACATAAATAATGGCTGAATTTTCGCTTTGAATATAGGGAAAAAGGCGAAATTTGCAAAGAGAAAAGTCTTTTTTTTCATTTTGCGTATAATCCGGGCATGACCGTAGAAAATGTCACTTTCGATCTTATTATGAAAAAACTCGTATCCGATACACGCAAGCCCATATCCCATGTGGATTCCAAGGGTTTTTCGCTCGTCGAACTCCTCGTGGCATTGACACTCTTCGGTTTTCTCGTATCGGGAATCATAACGTTCGTAACCGCAGGATTGGAAGTCACCGAGAAAACCGAGAGCCGGCTCGCGGTCCACCGGGACGAAAGCCAGCAGGAATCCCTTTTGGCAAACGCCCTTACGTATCCCGTCGAAAGGCTGGATACGTGATCGACTTCCACGGCGACGACTTCCGGGGTGGTCGTCGCGATAAACGGGACGAGCCTGTTCATCGGAACCCAAAGCATGAGCGGGACTTGCACTGGCAGCCTGGACCAACAATTCCTGGTCACGCATCTCGCCGACGGCCTCGTTACCGGGGAAAACCGCGTTGCGGGAAATTATTCGATAGCTCCGGACGGCCTCAGCGTGTATTCCGGTTCGGTGCGAATCATCGGAAGCGGGGTCCGCGGAGGCAATAATGGAACCCCATTGGAAACGGAGCTGCGTGGCATAAGCAGCTTGGCGAAAACATGAAGCCTGCTCGTGATGGCCGACCCCGGTAACGAACAGCTGCTCTTTTGGAACGACACGACCGGGGTACTTTCGGTCGTCACGACGAGAACCACCGGGATCATGGCTCCGACCAGCGTGGCATTTTTTGGAAACGATTTGCTCGTAGGAGCGAAAAACGGGCTGTTTCGAATCAAGGACAGTTCGGCCAATGGGACATCGCTCCCCGGAACCGTAATGCGCTGACCTCCTACGGACGCATGAACCTTAGGCAAGGTCACGGTCATGTTCGATGGCATCGCGAATCTGGTTTCGCCAAACTCCGTTTCCGATTTCAGCCTCGAAAAACGGGTTGGGGGGATTTGGCAGACGATGAACGATCCGGGCGATACCATCGCGACAAGCGGTTCCGGACTCACCTATACGTTCAGCGGTTCGGCAAGGAGCCTGGTCGCCGGGGAAGATTTGCGGATTGGCATTGCCAATATCGCTACGGTACCCACCGCTCCCGGACACTACACGGCGAATGTCAGACTGTACGATACGTGAGGACTGCCGATCTGGTCAAAAAGAATCCCCTACTTCGTCCGTTGAGACACGGACGTCTCCACCTTGGCAGGAAACGTCATAGAACAAATGACAGCAGCCCCCCTGGTACGGAAAGTTACGGGCGCTTCGATTTTCGAATCCTGATGAATTTCATTGGATTCGTATTTGGCAGCACCTGGGATACAGCTCGTGTCCACGCTCCCCATACGTGATTTCGGAATACGGGAATTCAACGACAGCATCATCGTGACCTTTGAAGAATACTTCATCTACGATTGCCGCGAAGGGAACCACCGATCGCAAAAAAGGACGCTCATTCTCAGGAAGAAGAGATAGGCGTGAGCTCATACCCCGAGCGAGGAGGTACTCGGAATCCGGCGAACAGCCCCCGTCCCCGCGCGGAAAACCTTGGCGAAACGATGAAATCCGAAACCGAATTCGAGTACCGAAGCGAGGCGTACTGACAAGTACGTTGAGCGAGGAACGGAAAATCCGGCGAACAGCCCCCGTCCCCGCGCGGAAAACATAGGGAAAACGATGAAATCCGAAGCCGGATTCGAGTACCGGAGCGAGGCGTACCGGCGGGCACGTTGAGCGAGGAACGCAGAATTCGGCGAACAGCCCCCGTCCCCGCACGGAAAACATTGGGAAAACGATGAAATCCGAAGCCGGATTCGAGTACCGGAGCGAGGCGTACTGACAAGTACGTTGTGCGAGGAACGCAGAATTCGGCAAGGAGTTCGCGTTTTCCCTATGTTTTCCCTATGTTTTCCCTATGTTTTCCCTATGTTTTCGCTAGAATTTGTCGAAACTTGAGTCTATGGGGGTCAAATTAGAATTTGAAGGAGAATAGTCGCTGCTGTTTTCCCCTCAGAAAAACTTGCTGGACAATCCCTGAATGGTCGTAAAAATCTCCCGCGGATCGACGTACTGGCTCACTTTGAGACCCAGCATGTCTCAGATTTTTGGAGTAACGAAAAGCGCGATGATGATGACGATAATTCCGAGCACGGCAAAACGAATGGAATTCACCGCCGGCTTGACCTTCTCATCCTTTCCTCCGGACAGGATCAGCATGACGCCCCCCCAAAGGATGAACAATACGGCCATGAATCCAGAAACGAGAACGACCAGCGCTATGGAAACCCGTATTACGTCCGATAACTGGTAGGCTGTGGTTACCAAATCCGGTGCGGCCGCGTTGGCGATTTCAACTATCATAAGAATTCGTTGGTGATTGGATTGAATACTACAAGGAGATGGGGAAAAGGCAAGAAAAAATCCCGGTTACCGGGATTCGTCTTCGAGAACCTTAATATTGACCCTGGCGCCCTGTTTGGATCCATAGACCCGGAGGACGGTTCGGATGGCGGATATCGTGTTCCCCTCCCTCCCTATGATGGTCTTCATATCTTCTTGGTTCACCCGGAGCGTTACCAGGGTGCCGAGCTCGTCTTCCTTTTGCTCTATCACCACGTCCCCCTTGTGCGAGACGAGAGAATCCACGATAAGCGAGAGGAAATCTTTGGCGGACATTAGGCTTTCTTTTTTAGGATTCTTACCATGGTCTCGGAATACTGAGCTCCGTTCTTGACGTATTTCTCCGCTTCGGCAGCATCGAATTCAAGAGCTTTGGTAATGGGATTATAATGCCCGAGAACCTTGATATATCCGTGTTTCGCGGACTGGGAATGCTCGGAAACTACGATTCTAAAGATGGGAACGTGTTTTCTCCCAACGCGGGAGAGTCGGATTTTTAACATATGATATAAATTGATTGAGAATTGGGAGTTTGATTTTGGTGCCCCGGACGGGGCTCGAACCCGTACTCCCGAAGAAACAGGATTTTAAGTCCTGCGTGTCTACCATTTCACCACCAGGGCATAGGTAGGAGCGGACAAGGCCCCGGCTACAGGATACCCTTCTTCTTCAGGGTCTTGATCGCCTTGGCGGAAAGCCGTAAGCGGAGGGTCATTCCTGACTCCGGATCTTTGATGTTCCTCCAAAACAAGTTCGGGTAGAACTTTCGTTTGGTTCTTCGGACGGAATGGGAAACGTTGTTTCCGACCCCCGTTTTTTTGCCCGTAAGCATGCAGACTCTTGACATAATTATGCTATTTTAATATCGACTCCGACTCCGGCGGGCATATTGACCGTTTGGAGAAGTTCGAGAGTCTTGGAAGTAGGTTCGTTGATATCGATCAAACGCTTGTGGCGTCGGATTTCGAATTGCTCACGGGCGTCCTTGTTGACGAAGGTCGACCGGTTGAGCGTAATCTTTTCGATTTTGGTAGGGAGCGGAATTGGTCCGACCACGATTGCCCCGGAGTCTTTTGCGGTAGTCACAATTTTGCGAACTGCCTCGTCGATGAGCTTATGCTCAAAAGACCGGACGATGATGCGGATACTTCCTTTTTTTGGAGTCATACGATAGTAAGTAATAGTACTTTAGTCGCTGAGCCGGACGAATCCAGCTCAGCTCAAAAATGGTATTATAGAAGAACCTTTGCAACGACTCCGGAACCGACCGTTCGACCTCCTTCTCGGATCGCGAACCGAAGTCCCTGATCCATCGCGATTGGCTGACCGAGTTCGATCGTCATCTTGATGTTGTCCCCGGGCATAACCATTTCCACTCCTTCGGGAAGCTCGATAGCCCCGGTAACGTCAGTCGTTCGGAAGTAGAATTGTGGCTTGTATCCTTTGAAGAACGGAGTGTGCCGTCCGCCTTCGTCCTTGGTGAGCACGTAGACTTCGGCTTCGAACTTGGTGTGCGGCTTGATGGATCCCGGCTTGGCGAGAACCTGTCCGCGCTCCACTTGATCCCGTTCGATACCTCGGAGGAGAAGTCCGGCATTGTCACCGGCTTGTCCCTGATCCAAAAGCTTGTGGAACATTTCCACTCCGGTAATGGTGGTCGTCTGAGTGTCGTGGAGACCGACGATTTCGATAGAGTCCCCCACCTTGATGATTCCCTGTTCGATCTTTCCGGTAACGACCGTACCCCGTCCCTTGATGGAGAATACGTCCTCAACCGGCATGATGAATGGCTTGTCGAGCGCCCGTTCTGGGAGCGGTACGAACGTTTCAATAGCGTCGAAGAGTTCGATAATGGTCTTGGCTCCGTAAGGTTTTTCCATGTCCGTAGGATTTTCGAGAGCCACGAGACCGGAACCTCGGATGACGGGAGTGTCATCGCCGGGAAATTCGTATTTGGAAAGGAGATCTCGGATTTCCATTTCTACGAGGTCAAGCATTTCTTCGTCGTCGACCATGTCGCATTTGTTCATGAAAACGACGATATACGGAACGCCTACTTGGCGAGCCAAGAGGATGTGTTCCCGAGTCTGTGCCATCGGTCCGTCAGTAGCGGCAACGATAAGGATTGCGGCGTCCATTTGAGCGGCCCCGGTAATCATGTTCTTGACGTAGTCGGCATGACCTGGACAGTCAACGTGCGCATAGTGCCGTGTACCGGTGGAGTACTCGATGTGAGCGGTGTTGATCGTGATACCGCGCGCCTTTTCTTCCGGAGCGGCGTCAATCTGGTCGAACGCGAACACGTCTCCCCCGAATTTCTTCGAAAGAACCAAGCTGATTGCCGCGGTTGTAGTAGTCTTACCATGGTCAACGTGACCAATAGTACCGATGTTCACATGTGGTTTTGAACGGTCGAAAGTAGCCATATTAGTTAAAATAGAGAATTAAAAGTGGGTTCATTGTAGCGAAAGAAGCGTTTTTGCAAAGCTTATTTCTGCTTTGTTTTTCGCATCTTTTTGGTAATTCGTTCCATGGCTCGTTTAATCTTGCGATGAGCGTGAGTGGTTAATCGTGCCATAATTTAAATCTTATTAGGATTAATTGAATATTTTTTGAATTTCTTCATCACGAATTCCATGGCATTTTTCAACCAGAGAGTTTC
>CAIVSN010000055.1 GCA_903908595.1 uncultured bacterium | reverse complement strand
TCGACGTACTTGCCAGTACGCCTCGCTGCGGTACGCGGTTTTCGCCCGGATTTCATCGTTTTCGAGAAGTCTCGGGGGCGTATTCCAAAACGCGAACTCCGAGCTCAAACCTTGCGTTTCCTCGCTCAACGTACTTGCCAGTACGCCTCGCTGCGGTACGCGGTTTTCGCCCGGATTTCATCGTTTTCGAGAAGTCTCGGGGGCGTATTCCAAAACGCGAACTCCGAGCTCAAACCTTACATATCGCCCGGAGAAACGTGGGGGAGCGAGGCGTATTTCTTGCACCAGGTTACCTGGCGCTTGGCGTAGTTGCGATTGCCTTGCTGGACGAGTTCCATAGCGCGTTCGAGCGTCAGTTCCCCGGCGAGGAATCGGCAGGTTTCCGCGTATCCGATGGTTCGGAGCCCGGGGCTGTCCGGGGAAAATCCTTGGCGGAGCAGTTCCGTGGTTTCTTCGACCAGACCGTTGCGGAACATGCCGTCGACGCGCGAATTGATGTTTTCGTACAGCCGAGCCCGGAATTCGTCGGAATAGGGAGTGACGGCCATGACGTCGTACCCGAGCCTCCGCTCGCTCCGGTACTCCCGTTTCGAAACCCCGGTCCGTTCGATGATTTCCAGTCCGCGCATGACGTAGGGATAGCTGTTCGGATGGATTTCCTTCGCGTATTCCGGATCCAGGGCTTCCAGCCTTTGCCAGAGCCGTTCGTTGCCGTGTTCCCGTCGGAATTTTTCGAGATTCGATTGATACTCGGGGTCGCTCTCGAATGCCGGGACGTCCAGGTCGAAAATCAGGGCGTCGATGTACAGCCCGGTACCGCCGCACACGACGGCGGTTTTGCCGCGGGACCGGATGCCTTGAATTTTTTCCCGGGCATAATCCCGGAACATGGCGGCGTTGTAGGTCTGGTCGGGATCGATGAGATCGAGCCCGTAGTGGGGAATGCCCCGCATCTCGCCAGGCATGATTTTGCCGGTGCCGATGTCGAGGCCACGGTAAATCTGGCGGGAATCCGCGGATATGATTTCCCCGTCCAGGCGTTCCGCGATTTCCAAAGCCATGCGCGTTTTCCCGCTTCCGGTCGGTCCGTAGACGAGGAAGATTTTTTGGGTCGTTGGCGATTTTCCTGTCATGGTCCTAAGTCTCTCAGCAAAAATAACTTACGCTTTCCCATTGAATCCGCCTCCTTGCCCCGCCTACTCTCCTTTCCCCCCGGTCATATCCGGCGGCCCATAGTCGGAAAACGGCGCATGCCCGTCCCCGCCGAGGCTCGGATCCTCGTCGTAGCTGTTCATGACGTCCTGGGTGAACCTCCCCATCGCGTAGAGGTTTTCGTCGAGGCTCATGTTCCGCCAGTCGATGATGCAGTCGCTCGGTTCGGTGGCGGTGCCTTCGACGTACAGCGCGGTCATGACGGAAAAACCGTTTTTCTCGGCGATTTCGTTGAGCTTGCGGATGTATTCCTCGGCCTGGTTGGCGAAGTCTTTGCGGGTGAGTTTGCTGGCCATAGTAAAAGGTAAACGGTATTTCCGACCTACTATATACGGCTTTTCCGAGATACAAAGGGGAATTTCAAATCGGGCGGGTTCCCCCATTTTGAACAACACATGATTTCCATTTTGAGCCCACAGGGATATACTGTGTTCAACACCGGTCAAAACCATGGTTTTTTTCCATGGCCATTCCTGTCGTGGTTCCGAATTTTCTCCCATGAAAAACAAAATATCCGTCTGATCCCTCGTACTCGGGACCCTCGGTATCGTGTACGGCGATATCGGGACTTCGCCGCTCTATGCCTTCAACGAGGTCTTTTTCGGGAGCGGGCAATTGGCCGTGACGCCGGAGCATGTCGCCGGTGCCGCGAGCCTTATTTTTTGGCTGCTCGTGATTTTCATGTGAGTCAAATATGCCATTTTGGTGCTGCAGGCGGATTACGAGGGGGAGGGAGGGTCTTTCGCGCTGCTCGGATTGCTGCAGGACAGTACCGGAAAAGGCATCGTCCCCATTTCTTTTTTGCTCATGTTCGCGGCGGGATTGCTGCTCGGCGAGGGCATTATCACCCCGGCGATTTCCGTGCTTTCGGCGGTGGAATGACTCAAGGTGGCGGCGCCGAATCTCGGACATCTGGTCATACCGATAACCCTGTGAATCCTGGCGGTCGTTTTCTGATTCCAGAAAAAAGGTTCCCGGATGATAGGAAAAATCTACGGGCCGGTCATGCTCCTGTGGTTTGCGTCCATCGCCTGGCTCTGATTCGCCCAAATCCTGCGCCATCCGGAAATCATCGCGATGGTCCTCAATCCGCTCAGCGCCATCCGGCTCCTGCAAATGCTCGATATCAAGGCCATCCTGCTTCTCGTCGGGGCCGTATTTTTGGCGCTGACCGGGAGCGAGGCGCTGTATGCCGACCTCTGACATTTTTGAGCCAGGCCGATCCGGATCAGCTGGTTCTTCATCGTTTTCCCGGCGCTCGTGCTGAATTATGCGGGACAGGGGGCATTTTTGCTGGGTGGCGAAACGGTCCATAGCGGAAACCTTTTCTATAGCCTCGTTCCGGAGTCGGTACTGTTTCCGATGGTAATCCTCGCGACTTCCGCCGCGATCATTGCCAGCGTGGCGCTGATTTTTGGGGCGTATTCGCTCGCTTCCCAGGCCATAGCGCTAAAACTTTTCCCGCCGATAAGCATCATCCATACCGATTCCATGACGGAGGGGCAGATCTATATCCCGTTCGTGAATCTCGTCCTGTTCATCGGAAGCGTTTCGTTGGTCGTCGGGTTCGGATCCGCGACCCGGTTGGCGGCCGCGTACGGTTTCGCGGTTTCCGGCGTCATGTGCGTCACTTCGGTTTCGATGCTCGCGATCGCCATATACCACTGGAAATGGAAGCCATGGATCGCCGCCTCGGTATTCGGAACCTTCCTGGTTTTGGATTTGGGATTCCTCGTCGCGAACAGCGTCAAATTCTGGGAAGGGGGATTCATCCCGCTCATTTTCGGCTGTTTCGTTTTCCTCGTCATCGCCAATTGGCGATGGGGGAGGGGCCTGATCCATACGGCCTATGACGACTACGTCAAACACCGCGACATACGGTGGTTTCTGGATCTCAAGAAAAAACTCATCGACCATAACGGCATATTGAGGGATAGTCGGACGCGGGATATGGCCATCATCGACCGCGCGATAATATTTCTCGTTTCCCGGCCCGTCACGGAAGCCACGGACCCGATACCCATGAACCTGAGGCTCCATCTCAAACGGTATGGTTCCATCCCGAAGCTTTCCATATTCCTGAACATCCGACAGGACCGCGTACCCTATGTCGAACGCCATTACAAAATCACGAACCTGGGACTCGGGGTATATTAGACTTGTTACTTAATAATAACCTTCATATTGCATAAACCGCAGACAATCAGCATCACAGCGTTTTTCCTGTTGTCCCTGACCGTCTTGAATTCCCCGTAGAGCCTTCCCCTGTAAGTATGCGCCAGTACGAAGTAG
>CAIVSN010000054.1 GCA_903908595.1 uncultured bacterium | reverse complement strand
CATCGAGAAAAAAACGCTCATCAAGAACGCGCTCTACGCGGCCGAAGACCTCGGGTGCGAAGCGATCCTCGTCTTCACCAAATCCGGGCGCCTCGCCCGCCTCGCGGCGGCATACCGGCCGAACATCCCGGTATTCGCCTGCACCAACGTCGAGCGGACCGTAGCCTATATGAACGTGTTGTTCGGCATCGAGCCGGTACTCCTGACCAGCTGGTCCGCCAACGACGAAGAAAACCTGATCAACGGCATCAAGGCGCTCGTCGGGCAGGGGAAAATATCATCGGGCGGCCGGGTGGTGGCGGTCACGGACATCGTCCGGGGAGGAAAGCAGATTCCCGTGTTGGAGATACTGGATCTGGCGGATTTGGGAGTTTAAGGATGATATTACAGGGTTTCCATTTGTATTTCCCATAGATAGGACGGTTCAGCTTTTTCCTATAAAATTATGGCAATCGTCGATATGTTCAGCATGGATACGGCTTAATTCTTCATACACCTTACCGAATAACCGTTCGGCCTGGAGCTTCCGTGCGTAGGGCTGACAGAATTGGAATAAATTTGCAAATCGGAACTTGCCGTCGAACTCGGACTAGAAGCCCAGTAGTTTCAAGTATTTTTCTGACTGAAAAGTGCGCCGTCATAATACCATCGATATCCTGTCATCGGCAATTTGAGAGTACCTATCATAGTATCTCTGTTACTTCCGAGTATCGCATATGCATTGTTCCATTCTGATTGCGTGGGTACATGATAGCCAGTAGCACACGGCCCCCTGGTATCCGACGCACTCCAATCGCTCCAACGATTTGCCCCATCAGTCGTCGTATCCGATACGGTATTGATCCATGCAGAGAGAGCGGATGCGCCACAAGATTGTGCATCACGATTCCAAGCGCAATTATCCCCAGATGCTACTCCCCCATTATAATCCCAAGCAACATTCTCTCACCATTGAAAATATTTGCCATGAGTAGTCTCTGATCCAACGGTATTATCAACGGAATTACTAACATATGCAGCCGATGCCTGAGTAGCTCAAACGTTACAAGCTGACCAGGTTTGACCAGTTCCTATTCAGGAACATATAATAATATCGGAAGTAGCACAACCAGCATATGCGGAAGAAGATACGAGTACCGAATTCGCGGTTAAACATGTTAAAACTGATATTCCAGTAGGCAAGAGATTTTGGTTCGCAGAATCTGAAGTGCTTATTTTTCCCCCAAGCTGATTGCTCACGATGGAAGTACCGAGGCTCGCCACGGCCGTCGCTCCGGTCGCAGAAAGAAGGCTTGCTACGCTCGTGTTGCCCGCGATATCGGGAGTCGAAGAATAGGCGGCCTTGAGAGCCGTCACCATATCGGAAATCGCCGTGGAACTCGCCGGAAGGCTCGACCCGGAAAAGACGACCTTGGCCGCGGGATTGTACGTCGTGGCGTTGGAGAGGGTTTTCCCGTTGAAGAGGAGCGTTCCTGAGAGGGCGTTGCTTTCTATCTTGAGGGCGTTTCCGGCGGTGGTGCCGCTGTTGGTCACGATGCTCGGTATCGCGAGCACGTAGTACGTGGTGCCGGTGAGGGTTTTCGCGGTGAGGCCGCCGTAGTTCCCGCGTATGTAGGCGATCGACGGATTGCCGGCGTCGGCGGAGGCGGTACGGAAAATCGGGCTTTCGTCAAAAGCCGTGGGATTGAGCATGTCGTTCTCGTATTCCGCCTTGATCTGATAGGCATTGCCGAAAGCGAGGGAAGAATAGACGTACTCCGAGTTCTTGAGCGGATCGACGGGCTTCTTGTTGAGTCATCCGCCGTTGATGGTACCCTTGAAATACTGCATGACGAGCGGTCACACGGTTCCCTGGTTCCAGACGGTTCCGCCAGAGTAAGTGACGGCAAACGAGTTATCGGGAACGGGGTAGGAACCAGCCGTTACGACGGAAAGATCGAGGGATTTGACGACCTGGGCAACGTCCCCGACCCGCGCGGAATCCCGGGCCTTGGAGGAATATCCTCCGATGGAAAGGAAGCCTATGGTGCCGAGAATCGCAAGTATCGTTATGACGACGATAAGTTCCACAAGGGTAAACCCTTTGAACTTGCGCGATGCGGATGATTTTCCGATCAGGGAAAGCGTTCTTGATGTCTCCATGCGTGAGAAGGTTTATGAATTGCGAGGAATATCGTACCATGAAAGATTCCGAATTGCAACCCGGAAAATCAGGGAAGCCCATATTTTGGGAAAAAACTGGCATTCAAAGAAAGTCAGGACCGGTTTTTCCAAAATGCAAATTATACCCAATAGGAATTGGTTTTCGGCTTTTTACGGATACAGATTCGGAACAGGTTTCATTTTTCTTCTTTCGGGAGCTTATCGGGAATAAGTGACCGAAGAAAAAAATGAAAGATGTCCGAATATGTGACTGGAAAAACCGGGAAACCAATTCCTGTTGGGTATACTTCCGGCCTTTCCGGATCGCCCTCGAAAAATCCATCCCTTCCCCGCTTCCCTCCGCGAGCGGGTTGATCCGGTAATATTCCATCGTTTTCGGCATGGGAGAAGGCATGGACTTCATCGCCATGAGCTTCGTCCGCACCGCCGCCAACGTCACGGAACTCCGGGAACTCCCCGCGGAACACGGGGCTTCGCACGCCAAGACCATCGCCAAAATCGAAAACAAAGCCACTTCGTGTCGGAGCACGACGACTATTCGGAAAGCGGCCTCACGAGACGCAGCATCGAGAAAAAAACGCTCATCAAGAACGCGCTCTACGCGGCCGAAGACCTCGGGTGCGAAGCGATCCTCGTCTTCACCAAATCCGGGCGCCTCGCCCGCCTCGCGGCGGCATACCGGCCGAACATCCCGGTATTCGCCTG
>CAIVSN010000053.1 GCA_903908595.1 uncultured bacterium | reverse complement strand
TGGCGTCAAGTCCAAACCCATATTTAATAGTAAATGGGTTTTAACCTGACACCACCTCAATCAAGGCAAATGATTATCACATCCCGTAATAGAGGGTAAAACTGAACCGATTTTTCGAATATGTTTCATATAGTAGGTATCAGGTTAAAACCCATTTAATAGTAAATCATAATTTATGGTAAGATATCAATTTTTTCCTAGATCAATGGGAGTCAATAGTCACGTTCAAGAAATAGTGAACTGCTTTATTCTTTGTAATGATTTGATAGAATCCCCAAGATTCACATATACAAGCAATGAAGTTTTAGAAATCCTTAGAAAACATCTTGCAAAAATTCCGATGAAAATAGAAACTGGGAAATCGAAAGGTTCTAAAATTTCTATCCCAGTATTGTTTGGCTTAAACAATACCATTGATAAATCATTTGATGCAGATGCCGTAACAACTGACGGTAAAATAGTACTAGAGGTCGAAGCTGGAAGAGCAGTTGATAATTATCAATTTTTAAAAGATATTTTCCAAGCATGTATGATGCATGGGGTTGAATATTTAGCGATTGCAGTTAGAAATGATTATCGTGGGAATGACGATTTCAAGAAAATTTACACTTTTTTAGAAACTCTTTATATTAGTAACCGACTTAACTTACCACTGAAAGGCATAATCTTAATTGGTTACTAATTTTCTGAATATATTCAGTGTGTCCGTATTCTAAGGAAAACGAAGCCCGGTACCGAAGGCTCTGAGTACGAGAATGTGCAAGGATTCAAACGTTCCCCGATGATTTCATCTTCAAATACCACGATATCGCCGATTGATACAAAATGATCGGGAATGCGGTTCCCGTACAATTCGCGTTCCATCTCGCCAAAAAAATCGCGAGCGATTTTCAAATCCTCAAGAAGGCAAAAGCCGGATTCGTTTCGGAAAAGCCGAGTCGGCACGCCGAGCTCGTGAGCCAGCGGTAAAGTACGGCGAGAGACGAGGAGCGTGGGAGCCCTCACCGAGCCCGCGCCCAAAACGATGAAATCCGAAGCCGATTTCGAGCACCGTAGCGAGGCGTACGATAGTACGTTGAGCGAGGAGCGCAGAAATCGGCAAGGAGTTCGCGTTTTCGGCCCGGGCTTACGTTGGTTTCGTCGTGATGACCTGCTCTTCGAAGTAGCTCGCGAGGACCTGGATTCCGACGTGTTCGCTCGAAGCGAAGAAGAGTCCCGTACCGACGGAAGCGTTCAGGAGGATGTATTTTTCCTGTTCGGTGAGCTTGAAAATGTTCTGGAGCACGTCGATGGAGGCGGGGGACTGCTTGAGCAGGAGCTGGATGGACGAGTTCGTTACGATGGCCTTCCCATAGCTCGAAGTCATGAAGTCCTCGACGTCCTGCGTGATGGTCGTGACCCCGAGCCCGTACTTCCGGGCCCGCTTGACGAGTCCGAAAAGGAATTTCGCGCTATCCTCGTGCTGCATGATGTTCCAGGCTTCGTCGACGACGAGGATCCGCTTCTTGAGGCTGGACCGGGTGACGTTCCAGACGTACCCGAGGAGGATGAACATGGCGATCGGCCGGAGGATGTCGTCGAGGTCGCGGACGGAGAAGACCATGAGCCCGTCGGACATCGAGATATTCGTCTGTTCGGAAAATACCCCGGAAAATACCCCGTACACGTATTTTTCGAGCCGTTCCACGAGGCCTTTCGCGCCGTCCATGGTTTCGAGCACCGAGTAGAGGTCCTTCATGACCGGGATTTCTTTCCCCATGACGGTGTCGTCCGTGAAGGTGATCCCCTTGAGGGAATAGACGGTGGTGATGGCTTTTTCGAGAATCGCTTCCTCGCTCGGGTTGCACTTCCCGAGCATGAGGTTCATGAGCCCGAGCAGGTTGATGATCGAGCCCCGGAGCAGGTCGCCGGGCTTGGCTTCCGTATCTTTCAATGCGCGTGGCAAATCGAACGGGTTGATGCGTTCGTTGGAGTTGAGGTTGATGTTGAGGTAGCTCCCGCCAACGGTATCGACGAGCGCTTTGTATTCGTTTTCCGGGTCGATGACGATGACGTCCGTCCCGATCATGAGCGAACGGAGGATTTCGAGCTTCACGGCGAAGGATTTTCCTCAACCGGATTTGGCGAAAACGACCATGTTCGCGTTTTCCGTCCGGAACCGGTCGAAGATGATGAGCGAGTTGTTGTGCGTGTTGACCCCGTAGAGGATTCCGTCGTCCTGCGACAGCGAAGCCGACGTGAACGGGAAAGTAGTGGAAAGTCCCTTCGTGGAGATGTTCCGGTACACCCCGACCTCGTCCCGGCAGAACGGCCCGGTCGCGATGAACGCCTGTTCCGCGCGGAGGAACGCCTGCTTCGTGAGGATGTTCCGTCCGGAGAGGAGGTTGTCGAACGTGTTCGTGAGCTTTTTGATCGCTTCTTCGCCGTCGCCGTAGATCGAGACGTAGATGGAAAAATGAAAATACCGTTCCTGTCAGCGGGTGAGCGCCCCCCGCAATTCTTCGACGTCCTGGATCTGCGCTTCGATGGCCGGGTCGTTCAGGAGTCCCTTGTCCATGTTGATGGATCGCTCTGAGTAGAGCTCCGTCAGACGTTTCTTGAGGAATTTCATGACGAACGCGCCCTCGATCGGGTAGACGAACATGGACATGTCGAACTTGACGTCCCAGTTGATGAGCGGGGAAAGCCAGTTCCCTTCGAGGAAGTCGGGATACGCGTAGGTGAATACCGACCGGATGATCGTGTCCCCGATCTGGATCTGCTTCGCGTCCACTCTCATCATCGACGGGGCAATCGTGTCCTTGATGTACGCGAGCGCTTCGTAGTATTCTTTTTCCCCCTGCCGGATTTCCCTTTCTTCCTCCCTCGTGAGCTTTTTCTTGGGATCGTCGACGGTCAGCGCGGTTTCGGGCACGGCCGTGACCGCGGTTACGGGCGGGGTTTCGATAATGACGGGCACTACGGGAGAAGTCGGCAAAGGCACCGGGACCGGTGACGCGAAAATGGGCGCCACCGGAGCCGGAGCCACCGTTACCGGGATTTGCGCCACGAGGGTTTTCTCATATCACTGGGCATCGCCCGTATAGTTTTTGCTCACCAGTTCCAAGAGGACCGATTGCTGGTTTGTATCTGTCATATCCGCATTCTACCAAGTAGCTTTTCAAAAGGCAAATATCTCGCCTCATTTAGCTTTTACAAAATGAAAAGGAATGGTGGAGTAGGTTTTCCCGTCCCGCCATTCCCGATTTTTCGCGAGTTTTTCCTGAACTTTCCGCCAAGGTCCCGGAATTTATAAAAAAATGAAATCCAACAAGCAGGCCAATGCCCCCGCAACCCCCCGGAAACCTCGCCAAAACGATGAAATCCGAAGTCAAATTCGAGTACCGTAGCGAGGCGTACTGACAAGTACGTTGAGCGAGGAACGCAGAATTTGACAAGGAGTTCGCGTTTTGGCGAGGTTTTCCCCCCCCCTCTAGGAGTTCCAGTTCCATTCGGTGATGTTCTCCTTGGCAATCTGGCGTTCTTCGTGTGCGGCGCTTTTGACATGGTTCTTGTACCGGATGACGATCAGCGTGATATCGTCGAATTGCCGGTGGTTGTATCCCATGAACCTGGAAAGTTCGATCGTGATATGCTTGAAGACTCCCATGGCCGTTTTGATCGGCGAGTCGACGATCACTTGGATGAGCCGCTCGATCCCGAACATAAGGTCGGATTCCTTGTTTCCATTCCGCGACTCCGTGATTCCGTCGGTATACATGATGAGGAAATCCCCCGGTTCGAACGCCACTTGCGATTCCTTGAGGATTTTGGAGATGTCCCGGGTCATTCCCAGGGCGATTCCTCCGGATTTTACCGCGTAGACCTTGTTTTGGTTCTGCTTGTAGATCAGGAGGTATTCGTGACCCGCTCAGGACATATAGAGTTTCTTTTCCGCTTCGTTCCATCGTACCATGAGCAGGGTCATGAGCATGTTGGACTTGACGCGGGGCTTCAGGATTTCGTTGGTTCTCACGAGGATTTCCGCGGAATTTTCTATCATTTTGGAAAATCCGGAAATCAGGGCGTTTACCATCATCATGACGAATCCGGAAGCCACCCCGTGACCCGTTACGTCTCCGATGTATATATAGGTGTTGTTCCCTTGGGATATTATGTCGTAGCTGTCTCCGCCTACTTCCGAGGCGCTTTTCGTGTCGCAGATGATATCGAGGGACGAGACGTCGGGGTGCGTTTTCTTGAGCACGTGCTTCTGGATGTCGGACGCGAGCTCGACTTCGGAACGGAGCACCCGTCCCGCTTGGAATTCTTCCTTGAAGTTCTTGAGGATTTCCAAACTGCGGTGGAAAAAATTCCCGACGTAAGAAATATCTTGGTTCTGGACGTTCGTGTTGAGTTTTTTCGGGCTCGGCACCCCGGCGAGGAAGTGGGCGATTTCGGTCCGGAGGATCCGGATCGGATTGACGTAAGTGTATTTCAGGAAGAGATACAGCGCGCTCCAGCACAATACGGAAAGCAGGAAAAACCCTTCCAGTTTTTCTAATTCGTTGAGATGAGCGAGGAATTCCAATCTTGGAATCTCGAACATTTCGGTCAAAATCCCAAAAAAGAAGACCTGTACGACCAGGGCAAGAAAGAAAATCGTGGAAAAAAGCGAAATACGGAGGCTGTTCATACGAGTATTCTATCACCTTTGTTTGAAAAAAGCAAGAAATGGAATTTTTCGCAAATCTTTCCTTGCGACTCCCCCGTTTTCCCCTATGATACTCCCAGCGCATATTTTTTAACAACCGCATTATGAATTCATTGAACAAGGTGCAGCTCATCGGAAACCTCACGGCTAACCCCGAGATAAAAGAGATTCCGAACGGGCAGAAGGTAGCAAGTTTCAGCATCGCCACTAACCGCGTCTGGAAGGATGCCGCCGGCGTGAAACAGGAACAGGTGGAATTCCACAACGTTACCGCTTGGTCGTTCCTCGCGACGTTGCTCGAACAATATACGTCGAAGGGGAAGAAAATCTACGTCGAAGGACGGCTCCAAACCCGGAGCTGGGACGATCCGTCCGGACAAAAGCGGTACAAAACCGAAGTCGTCGCGGAGAATATCATCCTCCTTTCCTCTGCCGGAGGCGGTGGAGGAGGGGATTCCGAAACGTATTCCAACGCTTCCGAGAGCGAAGAATCCGCTTCTTCCGCTCCGAAAACCCGGAAAGCCCCGAAAATCGAGGAAGAAATCCACATCGAGGATATCCCGTTTTAGGCGGTCTTCATTTGAAAAACGCTTCCGGACGTATCCGGAAGCGTTTTTTACGGCGTCAGCCCGAACAAATAATAGGCCCACTTCTGGCGGTTGTTCATGCCGGCGGTCGGGGAAACGACGGCGCGGGTGGAGATGATGGTCGAGGTATCGAGCGAGACATAGTTGGACACTTCTTTCTGGTCGACGAGGAAGATCGCTTCCTCCCCCGGATTCTTCCGGTTCTGGGAGGCTTTCATGATGCGGTCGGTGTAGGCGTTGGTCTGGACCGTCGCGAGGTAGTCCTTTTTGGATTCGATGTTCTCGAAAAGATGCATGTTTTCCGTCTCGATGTTTTCCATATAGGTATTGACCTGGAAATCCTGGTATTTGTAGTAGATTACCAGGTATACCAGGTAGACGATCATCAGGATGAGGAGGGCGAGAATGTACTGGAAACGCGAAGGCATCTTGTAGTCGGCTAAATTTGCTATACAATACCGAAAAGAGAAATTTTTCCTATTCGACTTTTCATGTATTCATTCTTCCTCGCCTTCCGGCAGAACCTCATCCCCGTCGTCCTCGTTTCGCTCGTTGCCATCGTGGTTTTTCTGCTCTTCGTAGACGTTTCCCAGTCCAAGAACATGGGCATCGCCAAAGAGCGGATCAGCCCGTACGTGCTTTGCACCCAAGGCAGGACCTTTATCAAAAGCACCAACGGCACCACGGTCTCGCTCGACCCGCAACAGAAGAAAAATATCCAGACCGACGATCGGATCGAGACGATCGAAGCGTCCACGGCGACGATTTTTTGGATCGACGGTTCCATTACCCGGCTGGGGGAGAAGACCAGGATTTCCGTGCTGGAACTCAAAAACGGGCAGGGGGACTCCACCCAGGTGGATTTTTCCATATCGGAAGGGAAATCCTGGAGCAACCTCGGCCGCTCGCTGGATCCCGATTCGTATTTCAAGCAGCGGTACGACAACGACCAACGGGTCGCGGCGGTCCGAGGAACGGTGTTCGAGGTCAACGTGGACAAGGGCTACCTCCGGACCGAGTCCCACGCCGTGACCATCCAGGACGAGAAATGAAAATACCTCGCCACGGTATCCGACGGCCAAAGCGTGGCTACCGAAGGCAACGCGGATCCGATCGACAGTTCTTCCCTCGATCCGCAGTGGCAGGTCAAAAATATCGAAAACGACGCCACGCTGGCCCAGCAACGCCTCAAAGAAATCCGGGAAAAACTCGAATTCCTCAGCAAGAAAGACCACTGGATCGTCATGGTCCAGAGGTACCTCCGGGAACTCTTCGGCATGAATTCCTTGAATTTGCCCATAACGGTCAATTCGAGCGGTTCCGGCATATCGCTCTCCATCGACGAGGCCCGCGTCACTTCCAAGAACGCGCAGGATCTCCTCGCGATCTACGAGGCCGTTTCGATGCTGTCGAGTTCCGAAGATACCGTCGCCTCCAAGATCCGGCTCCGCGAAGCCATCCTCAAGACGCTCCCCGAGAAAGAAGCGAAACGGTACCGGGAGATTTTTTCCCGCGCGACCCTGTTCGATCTCTGGGATTCCATCAAGAACAACCTGCCGAAGGGCTCGAAGGATTTGAAGAAGTACCTCGAAGAGTACACCAAGCAGTCCGACAACGCCGAAGAAATTACCCAGCTCCAGAATTCGCTTGCCATGAAGCGCATCGAGTCGTTCAACGCCCGGATGCAGGAATGGAAGGACAAGGGATACGATTCCCTCTCCGATCCGGACTGGTTCTCCAAGACCTTCAAGGTGGATACTAAGGGGCTTATGGACATTATAGAACGAACGAACGAGGCGGTGGATTCGGCCGTGAAGAAGGTGAACGGTTCCGTCGATACGAAAATCAAAAATGCTAACGATTCGCTATGAAATTAATGAAAATAAGGAACCGTACGGTTATCAAGCTGCTGTTCGCGTGCCTGATCACGTTTGGGATTTTGGCTTTCGTGGTACTGATGTCGATAGCGCCGGGGATCAAGCAGGGCCTTTCGTATGCCAATTACGGTTCTCGGAGCATGCTGTTTTCCCTCGATTTCCCGCTCAAGATCCTGGGATTCGACTTCCCCATCAAGAACAATACCCCGCATCCGGACCTCGTGCTCGTTGCCATAGACAACCGCACGCTCAAGGACAAGGAATTCGGGGGCTTGGGCCGATGGCAGGATTTCAAGCGCCCCTATTATGCCAAGGTCGTCGAGAACCTCAACGCCGCGGGGGCCGAGGTCATCGGGATCGACGTCCTGTTCAGCGAGAAGGCCGAAGGCGACGAGGAACTCGCCGCCGCGCTCAAAAAGGCAGGGAACGTGGTGCTCGGGATGTCCTATGGAAACGACGACGTGCTTTTTCCGGTTCCGGTGCTTCGGGAAGCCGCCCATGCCATAGGATATTTCCAACCGTACATAAACGAGTGAGCCAACGAGATGGTTTCCGGCATCATCCCCCATATCCGCGACCGGAAACACGGCGATTTGGAAGCCTTTTCCATCAAAATCCTGAGAAAGTACCTGGACGAAGTCAGCAATCAGAATACGGACGTATACAAGGATGCCGACATGTACGAACAGGTATACCGTTTCCATACCGGGAAATACGAATACCTTCCGCTTGCGTGAAAGGACCAGCAGGAAGTGCTCATCAATTATCCGATCAAGGGGCTCACGTACCAGACGCTCTCGTTCGTGGATATCTACAACGACCAGTTCGATCCGTCGCTCGTACGGAACAAGATCGTTATCGTCGGAGCTACGGCAACGGCACTCCACGACGAATTCTTCACCCCGACGGGAATCATGTACGGGGCGGTGGTACATCTCAATTTTATCAGCACCATCCTCAAGCAGAACTTCCTGACGTACGTTCCGGTGAGCGTCGAATATGCCGTTATCGCCTTTTTGACCCTGTTTTTCACGCTGTTTCTCATCCATGTCGAGAGCCGGAGCTACCAGATTGGAAACTCCGTCATCACGCTCTTTTTGGGAATCCTGTTTTATTTTTTCGTATTCCTTTCGTCCACGATCCTCACCCACCCCGTCCAGCTCATCATCGTCATCATCCTGAGCACCAGTTGAGCCATGCTCTACAAGTTCATCTACGAGGAAAAGGGCAAGCGCCTGCTCAAGAACACCCTGTCGCAGTACCTCGCCGAAGACCTCGTGACTTCGGTCCTTTCCAATTACGAGGAAGTCAAGCTCGGGGGAACGAAGAAGGAAGTGACGCTGTTTTTCTCGGATATCGCGGGGTTCACGACCATATCGGAAGGGATGGATCCGGAAGAACTGGTACGGTTCCTGTCGTTCTATCTCAAGGACGTTTCGGACATTATCATCAAGGAACGCGGATTCATCAACAAGTACGTCGGCGACGCGGTCATGGCCATCTGGGGCGCGTTCGGAATCGAGAAGCAGCAGTCCTATCTCGCCTGCAAGTCGGCCCTGCTCCAACAACGGGCCATCGACCATCTGAACATCCGGTTCAAGCGGGATTTCGGGTTCACGATCGCCGCCCGGATGGGGATCAACAAGGGACTCGCCGTCGTCGGGAACATCGGGAGCGAATGACGCAAAATCGAATACACCGCCCTCGGCGACACGGTCAACACGGCTTCCCGGTTCGAGAATATCAACAAGCAGTACGGGACGTACATCTGCGTCGGGGAATCCGTCGCGCGGGACGAGCGGGAACACTTCATATTCCGCAAGCTCGACAGCGTCATGGTAAAGGGGAAGGACATCCCGGTTTTCATCTTCGAACTCATTGGGTTCCGCGGGGAAGTGCCGCAGGAGACGCTCGACCGGATCGCGCATTTCGAGGTCGCGCTCGGGCTCTACATGTCCCGGAACTTCGAGGAGGCGAAAAAGATTTTCGAGAAACTCATCGAGACCCACGACGACGGGCCGTCGAAGACCTTTTTGAAGCGGACGGTGGAGTATATCCGGACGGGGTGTCCGGAGGATTGGAAGGGGGATTATCGGGCGACGGAGAAGTAGGAAGGCGGCTCTTTTTAGAGATTATTGAAGGAGGAGAGTGGAAGCCGTTTCGAGGCTTCTATTTTTCTATTCAATTCGGGAGTTATATTTTCCGTGGGGATTTCGATAAGTTCCACCGGCGTTTCCGAATCGCGCGGTTGAGGGTGGTTTTCGTTACCCGTTTCCAATACGTATTCCGCTCATTCGATATACGCCTCAAGCGATCACCACTTTTCCTGATAGATCGCCATCTGTTTCCGCACGTACGCTTCGGCGTTTTCGCGGCTTACCCTTCATTTTCCCGAAAGGATTTCGAGCTTGTTCATTCGGAGCAGCTCATCGAGGTATCGTACCCAGTCCCGCATGGAAAGATCCCTCTCGTAGGCGTATTGGAGCTCGGCAAAAGCAAAAAATTGCTCACAGAGGAGATAGAGCTTATGGAGTTCATCCTCAAGGAGATAATTTTTCCCGACCGTCGCTTCCGAAACGGTGATATTTTTTTTGCCATGGTGCACCATTCCAAGCGCTGGCTTGTTGCTATTCGCCCTATTCAGAAGAATCTCCGGCGAGGTCATGCCGACTACCGCATAATGAAACTTGTTTTGAATCGTCTGAAAAAATTCCGTTGCCTCCACACTAGACTTATCATAGTCCACGGCCGTGGTAAATAGATCCTTGATCTTCTCGTATATGTTCCTCTCGTCAAATCGGATGGCTCGCACCCGATCCATCAATCTATCGTAGTCTCTTTTACCTGAGAAAATACCCTTCTCTCACTTTAGCCGATTGTCATCCAACGCGTATCCTACGCGCGAATATTCATCGATAATCGTATTTGCCCAAGTCCGAAAAGCGGTTGCCTGCGGAGAATTTACTTTGAACCCGACGGCTATGATCATTTGAAGATTATAGTACTTCTTTGGCTTCTTTAAGGTATTTTTAGTTTTGTCTTCCGTATTTTCAGGATTCCTGAAAATACGGTCATCCGTACCCGTAGAGGCAATTTGCAATTCCCCATCCGCGTAAATCTTCGATATATGCTGAGAGATACCAGATGATGCCTTATTGTACAGTTTTCCTATTTGCTCCTGAGTCATCCAGATGGTATCCTGAAAAAATATCACATCGGGGACTTGAAGTTGAGAAGACGGATCGGTGTAGACGATGGTTTGCATATGCGATTTATCAAAAAAACTTCTGTATTCCCACCGAAGACAATCCGTCTCTTGGAATCTTTGGCTTCAATCCGACCGTAACACTGCTGTTACGTAGCGTATGCAATTCCTGGAGAAAAACAAGGCTCTATCTTTGCCGAATCTCCCGAAATAGGGCATACGCTTACTAAAAAAATCATTCGGTATTTAAAAATTACCACCACAAGCATGGTACGACCCATTTTTACGAAGACACGGAAATTCTTCGGAAATTTGGATTTTATCGAAGCTCATCGAAATACCCTCCGCTTTTTTGCCGAATCCCCCAACATATGCCATACTTCCACCATGTCGATCCGAGAATCCCCGAGCCGGGAAATCCCGACCCCCGCGAAACCCGCCCCCGAATCCCTGGACAGCCGGGGGATTTCGTATGCGGAGTACGTGCCGCGAAAGAACATGGAAGCGATACCGCGCCTTTCCAAGGAAGGCATCACGGAAGTGTTGAAATACCTCGGAGCTCCCAAGGACCTCGTTTCCGCGCTCGTGAAAATCGACGCGATGATCGGCGGGCACATGAAGTATGACGCGATGAACTATTTGCTCGGCGATATCGTGGATTCCCGCCCGGATTCGTTTGCCGCGACGGTGAATCCGGAGAAAACCGGCATCGGCGAAGCCCAGCTCAAAGCGGTGCAACGGCAGATTCCGAAACTCCAAAAACTCGTTCGACACCTCCGGGAGGCATACCCGGACAATTCGCAATTTCCCGATTTCAAGGCGGAAACGCTGGATTTGGACGGAATAAAGAAACTGCTCAGATGACCCTACGGCGTAGATATCGCGGAATTCCTATCCCAAGACCGGGAATACGCCCTGGCGCACCACGCGACGTACAACGTCTCGGTCGGTAAGTTGCTCAAGGAAGGGGTGGGGCAGTGCCATGCGTTCGCCGCGCTCGGGAAACTGTTGCTCGAAAGCGAGAAATGAATCCTGGGAATCCGGAGCATCGGGTATTTGGCTTCGCCGTCGGGGGATCACACGGTGCTGGAAATCACGATGGGGAACGGGGAGAGGGTGGTGTGGGATGGGACGAGGGGGATGGTGGGGGGAGGAATTAAATAACTACATTTATCCCATAAATCCCACGAACACACGAATCCGACAATCCAAAACCATAAAAACGAGGAAGTCAATGCCTTCTGTCTCCCAAAGTCCCGAAAAACGCCCCTTTCTCGATTTTTTAGGCACGGTCAAAAATCCGAAAGCC
>CAIVSN010000052.1 GCA_903908595.1 uncultured bacterium | reverse complement strand
TCACCGGGAGCACGACCTACGTCCTCGCGGTCCCGAGCATCCTCACGAGCGCCGGCAGCGCCGGGACGCCCCTCGCGATAGGTTCGCTCTCCGGGACGCTCGTCTTCAACGGGAAGGCCCTCCGGGGCGGGAGCACGTTCGCGCCGGGGCAGGCGGTCTTCACCGGGTCGAAGCTCCCGGGATCTGACGCCAATTCCGAGATCACGAACATGATGGCGGCCCTGAAGGCGATCTACGCCGCGAGCGACATCCAGTCGAACCAGAACGTCGCGGCGCTCCTCGGGACTTCCAGCGGCTCCCTCAAGGAGTTCGGGACGAGCGTCGTAACTGTGCAGCTGGCCGGAAGCGTCGGGACGAGCGGGGGCGGTACCGTTCAGACTGGACCAACTTGATGAGACTTTGCCATTCCAGCAACGACGAATTCAACGAGCATAACGCTGGCCGTAACCTGTCCGACAGATACTCCAATGCAAGTAGCATACGGAAATACGCCAAGTCCAACAAACTGGACCACCTGTACGAGTAGCATACCCCATACTTTAACAAATTGAGATTGAGTTAAAACCGTATACGTAAGATTTAAAAATAGTCTTTGAAATATGACCGGGGATGTGAGTAGGAATACGAGTTTGAATAGTTGACCTGATTGTTATGATAAAACATTACATTGATCGACATATTCAATGAATGAATTATTGTGAACATTACCAACTAGTAAATGGATGTGTGTAAGATATTGAAATTCAGCAATAGCTTTTTGGTTAAATTCAACACTTCCTTCTTCAAATGTTGACGCTGATTATCAATCTTATTTTGATACTTCCAAGACTAGATTTACTTCTGATTGAATTAATTGGATTACTCCAACTGTTAGAGGTTATTGGTTTGATGAATCTGGTTGAGATGATTATATGTTTTTATCTTCTAGTGAAATAAATGGTTCATGTAGATCATGAAACTCTTGTAGTTGAATTTATTGGGGATATGATAGTTGATGTTCTGGTGAAAATTCATCAATTAGACACAATTGAACTCAATATTGTATTTCTTGAATGTGATGAACCTGATATGGCTATTGAGTTAGATATTAGAAATTAATGGGTTTTAACCTGACACCTACTATACGAAATGTACTCGAAAAATCGGTTCAGTTTTACTCTCTACTAAGGAATGTGATAACGATTTATCCTGATTGAGGTAGTGTCAAGTTAAAACCCATTTAGAAATTTTTCTTTAAGTCCAGATTCCTTGCTAAATAGCATAAATTAAGTTTAACTTTAATGCAATACTTGTAAGAGTATTAATGTAAATCTCGTTAGGCTAAACTTGGCTTAGGCAAGCATTTTGTTGAGGTTTGCTTGAAGTATTGTTTCAGCTGGTACACGGTGAGGCAGACGATATACTTGGTAGCGTATCATTTGAGGGATCTCGGAAGGGTGGTTTCCATGTGCATGCGGTACTTGAGCACCGAAAAGACCGTTCCACCGCCAGCCTCATCTTGAAGTGCTTGTGTTGCCACTCCGTCATGAGCTTCTTCAAGTTCGCCCTTGCCGCCGCGAAAAGGAATATCCCGTGGCCTTTCGCTTCCTCCTGAAAGTCTTTCCCGACGTATTCCCTGTCCGTGACGACGAGACCGCATAGATCCTCCCGCATTCGTTCCAATCCGACCCGGTCGTCCGTATTCACCGACGTGAAGGTGAATACGAGCACCCTCATCCATATTGTCGCAGACGATATGCAGCTTGAATCCGTAGAACCAGCACTGCTGCTCTTTCCCCTCCCTCCCGGCCTTTCCTTTTGTCATCTTGTGTTCCAGGATCCTCTGGTTCTCGCACGTTTTCAGCCTCGTTGAATCGGCGAATTTGACCGCGAGCGGGGAAAGCGTTTCCCCGGAACAGTCCGGTTATCATCCGCAGGAGCACGAGGCAGACGGGCGTTACCGCATGTATGCCCAACGGGAATCGGCTTCCCGATTTTTCCAGTCACGCATCCGGACATCTTTCAATTTTTTCGTCGGTCACTTATTCCCGATAAGCTCCCGAAAGAAGAAAAATAAAACCTGTTCCGAATCTATGACCGTAAAATACCGAAAACCAATTCCTATTGGGTATAAGTCTTGAAGCAGGCTCCGAAAAATAATTTCCTAAAAAATAGATTTCCTATAGCGTCGGCACTGTGTCTCTCATGGTATTTGCAGGAAATATTTTTCGGAGGCTCCTGAATTAATATTTTTTGCCACCCCGTTCCCGACCTTCGCGAAAATTACCTCCTCGACAGCAGATCCTTCCGTTCCCAGAACAACCGGCACGCCGTAGACCGGTACGGGCTCCAGTTCCGCGAAATTTCCTCCATCCGTTTTTCCAGGGCTTTTCCCGTTTCGGCCAATCCGTAGAGCTTCGTGACCATCTGCCGGACGATCAGGTCGCCGGGAGCGAACAC
Source organism: uncultured bacterium (assembly GCA_903908595.1). Classification (GTDB taxonomy): domain Bacteria; phylum Patescibacteriota; class Gracilibacteria; order BD1-5; family UBA2023; genus CAIVSN01. The sequence continues at coordinate 5,379 of CAIVSN010000052.1, read as the reverse complement.
GTCCCCGCGACCCAGGGAAAATATCAGGAGCATCTGGACGGTCCAAATCCCGACGCCCTTGATGGCGGTGAGGGTGAGGATGATTTCCCCGTCGGTCATGACGGAAAAATCGCGGTGCAGGAGGTCCTTTTCGAGAAAGGTTCTCGCGATTTCCCTCAGGTATCCGATTTTCTGATGGGAAAGTCCGGCGGACCGCAGGGTTTTTTCATCGAGTCCGAGGAGGGTTTCCGGGTTCGGGACGCTTCCCGGAAACAGGTTCAGGAAGCGGTTATGGATGGTGTCCGACGCCTTGACGGACAACTGTTGGGAAACGATGGATTCCAACAGGCTTTCGTACAAGCGGTCGGAAACGGCGAGCTTCCGGAGCTGGCTGGACTTCGCGAGCGGTGCCAGGACGGGATCCTTGGCGAGGTGGGACAGGATGTTTTCCATTTGGGGGAGATTCCGAAGGGATTTCTGCAAAATGAACGAGAAGTTCGCATTTTGCAGAAATCTCCGAATAAATAATTTATCCAATAATATGCCGATTTTTTGCCGTTCCAACTGTTTTTTTAAAAAATCTCCAATCGGACTTTTCCCTATGCAAGCCACTTCCCGGGCAGAACGGTATTAAAAATGAGCGGGTAAACTTGCAATTTTTGAAATTCGTCTTACACTGGTCCCAATCTCAAACGTACGAAAGGAAGTGCGAGATTCATATTTTTTCACTCTCGCAGAATGAACGGGATTATCAAGAAGTTGGTTGCAGAGAAGGGTTTTGGATTTATCGCACCGGAAAACGGAGGCGACGATCTTTTCTTCCACTGCACAAAAGTAGAAGGTGGAGGCCAAGTTTTCAATAGCTGGGCTGACATCGATCCATCTACTAACAAGCCTGCAAAGGAAGGAGCTGCAGTAGAATACACGGCAGTCCAAGGCAAGAAGGGTCTCGAAGCACACGACGTAAAACTCGCTGCGTAATTCGCCCTTGATTCTTTAAAAAAATATCCCGATTTGATCGGGATATTTTTTTGGGATTACTTCGCTCCGTATCGTTCCGCAACCTTGTCCCAGTTCGCGATTTTCCAAAAATTCTCGAGGTACTTGGGGCGGGAATTGCGGGTATCGATGTAATAGGCGTGTTCCCAAACGTCGCAGGTCAGCAGGGCGGTATCCCCGGTCGTGAGGGGCGTTGCGGCGTTGCTCGTGGAGACGATTTCCAGGGATCCGTCGGGCTTTTTGACCAGCCAGGCCCATCAGGAACCGAACGTGCCGATGGCGGCTTTGTCGAATTCCGCGACGAATGCCGCTTCTGTGCCCCATTTCGCGACGATGGCGATAGCAAGGTCGCCGTCGAGTTTCGTCGTCCCTGCGGGCGCGAGGCCTTCGAAATAGAACGTGTGGTTCCAAATCTGGGCGGCATTGTTGAAAATCGGACCCGTCGAAGTCCGGATGATGGTTTCGAGATCTTGTTCTTCGTGCGGTGTACCGACGATGAGTTTGTTGAGATTGTCAACGTAGGCCTGGTGATGCTTGCCCGAATGAAATTCGAGGGTTTCCGCAGAGATATACGGGGCGAGCGCGTCGATGCCGTAGGGAAGGTTCGGTCGTGTGTGAATCATGTTTTTGATATTGGAAATAACATGGCAGTATAATCGCGAAATTCCAAAAGTCGAAACGGTTTTCACTTCCGTTTTGATTTTTCGGCAAGAACCCTTAATCTTTGGCAATATAATACAACCTATGAACTTCAAATTACCAATTTTCCTCGGTGCGGTTTTCGTTTTGGCTTCCTGCACTTCGGGCGGTACGTCCTCGGCCCCGAAGGGGAGCGGAACGTACCCGAACAGCATTTATACGGCTTCCGGCAGCAAGGATATCCAATCCGCCGTTTTCGGAGCGCCGAACTCCAAAGTCCAACTCAAGATCTATAGCGATTACCAGTGCCCGGCGTGCATCGTCTTCCACAAGCGGATCGAAGAAAAAATCTGGACGGATTACATCGCGAAGAACCAGATTACCGTCACATTCCTCAATTTTCCCCTGACGTTCTCCGGGCCTACCGGGAAGCCGTTGCACGAGAACGCGGAGGGCGACGCGCTCGCGTCGTTCTGCGCCCTTGCCGACGGCAAGTACCACGAGTATCGGAACGCCCTCTACAATCTCGAAGAAACGAAAAAGGGCACCGCCGTTACCGACGAAGAGCGAGTGGCCAAGGCCAAGGAATTGGGGATGGATGCGAACGGGTTTTCCCAGTGCCTCACCCAGGCCTGGTACCAGAAGGCCCTCGAGCGGGAAATCGCGCAAGGGGATCGGGCCGGCCTGGAAGGCACCCCGAGCGTGTATATCAACGACGCGCTGGTGAAGTACGCCAACGAGGAGGAATTTTTCAAGATACTGGACTTGGCCATTCGGAAATAGATACCCAATTCCTTTTGGATATAACCCCTACGTTTCCCGGGAACGGCCGAACGCGTCCCGCTTGTAAAAATTCAGCACCCGGTCGATCTGCCCCTGGAGCTGCGCGTCGCCTTTCGCGATTTTGCTCAGCCGGGGGATGGAGAAATGGAAGAACCGGTCCATATTTTCTTGGCCCACGCGCGAAGCAATCGCCGAAACGTCCAAGAACTTCGTGTCGGGGTGTTCCGCGAGGAGGGATTTGAGGCGGTTGTAGTCCGTGAGATTGTCGAGGTCGCCGTCCGTGATGGCTTTCGCGTCTTTCCCAAGGAGCTGTCCCGCCTCTTCCCGCGACGGGCCCATGCCGAAGGAATCTTGGAATTTTCTCGCGTTGAACGGTTTTACCCGGCTGATCGCGACCTCCAATCCCTTCAATTGGTAGTTTCACGAAAATTTTTCCTTGGACAGCATTTCGAATTTTTCGGGATTATTCAGCATCATGCGCTGGAGCATCGGTTCGAATTCCGCGCCGTTGACGGAGAATGACAGGTTTTTCGCCTCGAACAGGGTCGTCTCTTTCCAGAGCGCCGTATCCGTATGTTCCAACATCAGGAGCACGCCGTCTTTGGCCGAATCCGGGAATTTTCTGGCGAATGCCGCGATGGCGGAGACGCAGTTCTTTTGCGATTGGGGAGACACCGCCAGGCGGGTGATGGCGTTCTCCAATACGGCGAGGCCTTCGGCCTGGAGGACGGAAGGCGGGAGATTCTTGACGAGGTCCGCCAATTCTTCGGATTTGGCGACGGTTTTGAAGCCTTCCCGGAAATTGGTTTCCAATCCGGGGCCCGACATTTTCTTGGCAATCCCATCCAGGATCTGGCGTTCGTCCGGGGACATGTTTTTGCCCTCGCTCTTGATGACGCGTTGGATTTCCCCGAGAACGGCCCCGGGATTCGATTTGTTTTTGCCGTGGATTTCCGAAATATCGTTCACCGTCCGCGTGAATTCGGCGGAAAAATCGTCGGAAAACCGATCGAACAGCCCGGAATTGAGCGCGTTTCCGATTTCGTCGGGCGAAGCCTTGCGCAGGAAGTCGGATTGCTTTTGGATGTCGCCGCTCCGGATGATATTTCTCATCTCCTCGACGGAATACCCCGCGGCGGACTTGGCTTTTTCGATCGTTTCTTTGGTCAGGGCTTCGGCCGAAGGGGCCTTGGCAGGAGAAAGAGCCGTCTGGTCGCTTCCCATGATGCCGCTTTCCATCAGGGCCCTCCGTTCCGGTTTCGACAACGGGGTCGCGGTTCCTTCCGCGGTTTCCGCGAGTTTTGCGGCTTGCTTCCCGGCGCGGACTTTTTCCCTCAGATCGGACGCCGAGTTCTCGTAGACTCATTTCCCGGCATTGTGGCTCGCGAGGATTTCGGCTTTCTGGACTTCGGAAAGCGGGCTTCCCGGACGCAATAGTCCTCTTTCCACGAGGATTTTTTGAGCTTCCGCCAACCGTTCCGTATCGCCGAGCGCGGCATTTTTCCGGACGGTCTCGGGGGATACTCCGGACCGGGCTTGGGCGGTTTGTTCCCGTGCAGACACGGCGGCCCGTTCCGTGCGCCGGGCATCCGGCTTCATGGCTCAGGAATCCAGTCCCGCGATTTCCGCGCCGGCTTTCGCGGTGCCGGAAATGGCCTTGTCGGCGATTTTCCCCAAGGTTTTCCCGGCGGAAGCGGCGGAATCGGCCAGATTTACGGTTCGCGAGAGGGTGGCTGTTTTCGAAGCTGCCGAGAGTCATTTGGAACCGACGACGCCGAGCGCGACCTGGGTGGCGAAGCTCGAAAGGAGTTCCGCTTGCTTTTCGGCGGGAAGCTTTCCGAAGGCGACTCATTTTTCTTTCCAGTATTCCACGGCTCAGAGGAGGACGGATCGGTCTCCGTGAACCGCTTCGGCCGCCGTGATCGCGATGGCTTCCCGGGCCACTTGCACCATGTCGCCGATCGGCTTGAGCTTTTCTCCCGCGTACTGCGCGAAGGAATCGCCTCATTCGTGGATGAGCTTGGCGGCTCCCACCCCGATGAATTCTCCCGTCCCTTCGAATGCGGCTTTCGTGCCTTCCCAGGACGAAGCCGCTCACTCCTTCATTCATTTCCACATTCCGGAAAGCACGGATCAGGCTTTGGGATCGGCACGGAGCGTTGCGGCCACTCCTTTCGGATTCTGGTTCGCTGCCACGATCGCCCGGTCCAATTTTTGCTGGGACGGCGATTCGGTTTGTTCCGGGCGGCGGAGGATTTCTTGGGACATGCGGCTACAGGGAATTGATGAGCGCTTCGTTTTCGGATCGTTCGTCCTGGTGTTCTGCGAGTTCTTTTTCCCGATTCCGCTGGACGAATTCGAAGGCGAGGGACAAGTTCGCAATCCGTTCGTTTTCCGTGACGGATTCCGTCGCGTTGACGAGGAGGTTGGCCAGTTCCGCGAGCGATTCTTCCGAAAACAACCCTTTCGATACCGCTTCTATGAGGCGGGGGGCTTCTTCCCATTCTTCGCGAAGCGGCAAAAGGATCGCCAGGATGCTTTCCGCGAGTTTTCCGGATTCGGGTTCCGATGGCGGCATATCGGGGATTGGGATGAAAAGAGGGGTGGGAAGGGCTTGGCGAAATGATACCACGCTATTTCGCCGGATGCAAAAAAATAGTCCGCTATTCTATTGTAGCGGGTAGCGATTGCGTATTACACGTCAGTGAAGCCGCGTCAGTGCGAAAAATCGGGAATATATTTCTAACAAAATCTAGTTTTCCGGATTTTCTCGCTATATATTCGGATACCCTTTATTTTTTTCCGGTCACTTATTGTCAATAAGCTCCCGAAAGAAAAAATCTATTTGAAATCAATGGCGTATAATACCAAATTAATCTAACTCCACTTGCTCGCAGGCCAGGTGAACGTATTTTTCGTTTTCCTCGGTCCAGACCGCGCCGGACAAGCTCGGAAAACGAAAAATACGTTCACCTGGCC